>JBCCQL010000468.1:0-2771 GCA_039024355.1 Planctomycetota bacterium | reverse complement strand
TACGAGCCGGTCGACGACCTTGGCCCCGACCGCAAGCCGACCGCGCCGGCGGCCGTCGAGCACCTGTCGCGGCAGTTCGTGCGGAGCGGGTACGACGTGAAGTGGCTGGTCCGCACCATCTGCGCGACCGACGCCTACCGCCGCGAATCGCGGCCCCGCCGCGGCGTGGACGGCGTGCCGATGGCGGCCAACGTGCCGCAGCGGATGCGGGGCGATCAGCTGTTCAACGCCCTGCTGACTGCGTTGAGCATCGACGAGGCGCGCACCCGCGGGCTTACCGGCCGCGCGGGCGCCGGCGGGTACGGCGGCCAGGCGACGCCGCGGCTGGTCTTCAACGCCGCGTTCGGCTACGACCCCAGCGTGCAGCGCGACACCGTCTCGGCGTCGATCCCGCAGGCCCTGGCGATGATGAACACGCCGCGGATCAACCAGGCGGCCGCGGCCACACGCCGCACGATGCTCGGCCGGTTGATCGCTCAGACGCCGCGTGACGACGCGTTAATCGACGAGCTCTACCTCCGCACGCTGTCGCGCGAGCCGACCTCCAGCGAGCGGGCGTTCGCCGTCGACTACGTCGACTCGGTCGGCGCACGCCGCACCGCGTTTGAAGACCTGCTGTGGGCGCTTCTGAACTCGGCGGAGTTCGTCCATCGCAGGTAGCTGTGCGGTGAGTAGTGATTCGTGATTCGTGACTGGTGATTCGTGATTGGTGATTCACGACGGGCTTCCGGCTGCTGATTGCCCGCGGAACAACGCCTTCGACAACCCTTAAAAACCCAGCCCCAAACCGCACCATGTTGCAGCACCAGATCAACGTGACTACCACGCGGCGGGGCGTGGCGACGCGGCGGCACTTCTTGCGGAGCGTCGGCGCCGCGGCGGCCGCGGGCGGCGTGCTCAGCTGGACCGACCGCATCAGCCTGGCGTCCGCGGACCTTAAGCGTCGCGGCAAGGCGTGCATCCTGCTGTGGATGGCGGGCGGGCCCAGCCAGTTCGAGACCTTCAGCCCCAAGCCGGGGCACGCCAGCGGCGGCGCCACCAAGGCCATCGCCACCAGCGTGCCGGGCATCCAGATCGCCGACCGGCTGCCCGAGGTCGCCCGCGTCATGGACGACCTGGCCATCATCCGCTCCATGACCAGCAAGGAGGGCAGCCACCCGCGGGCCAGCTACTACATGCACCACGGCTACCTGCCGATGGGCGGCGTCAAGTTCCCGACGCTGGGGTCCAGCGTCGCCCACCAGCTAGGCGACGCCGCGTGCGAGCTGCCCAGCTTTGTCCGCATCGGCGGGCGGGGGCAGAACGCCGGCAACGCGGGCTTCCTGGGTGTCGACTACGACCCGCTGGTGCTGCAGGACGCGACGCGGCCGCCGCAGAACACGCAGATCACCACCAGCCGCGAGCGCTACCGCCGGCGCCTGGCGCTGCTGGGGGGCATGGAGTCTGGCTTCGCCGCCAAGGCCGGGGCCGACGTGGTGGCCGATCACCGCAAGCTGATCGAGGCCTCCAGCGAGATGATCCTGAGCCCCAAGATGCAGACCTTCGACATCGACCGCGAGCCCCCCTCCGTCCGGGCCGACTACGGCGAGGGGCAGTTCGCCGCGGGCTGCCTGCTGGCGCGGCGGCTGATCGAGGCCGGGGTGACCTTCGCCGAGGTCACGATGGGCGGCTGGGACACGCACGACGACAACGCCGCCCGCACCGCCGCCAACGCCCAGCAGGTCGACCGCCCGATGGCGGCCCTGATCCGCGACCTCAAGTCCCGCGGCATGCTGGACAACACGCTGGTGGTGTGGATGGGCGAGTTCGGCCGCACGCCGCGGATCAACGCCCGCGGCGGTCGCGACCACTACCCGAGGGCGTTCAACGTGGCCCTGGCCGGCGGCGGCGTCCGCGGCGGTCGTGTGATCGGCCAGACCGATCCGTCCGGCGCCGAGGTCACCGAGCGCCCCGTCACGCCCAAGGACCTGTACCAGTCGATCTACACGGCCCTGGGCATCGACCCCGGGTTCGAGAACACCAGCCTGATCGGCCGCCCCATCAAGCTGGTCGACGAGGGGAGCGTGGTCGAAGAGCTCTTCGCTTAGCCTCGATCACCTCGGCCGGGGTGTTGGTTCGACGGTCGGGGGATGGGGGGATACGGTTGGGGGATGATGGGGATGGCCGTCTGGTGCGCACGCCGGCGACGGTAAGGGTGGCCGGGCTTGGCCAGTTGAGGGGGGCCTGGGCTGTGGTGGCCTAATCTTTTCCGCGGGTTCTTTGTCGCGGATGGCTGGCCGCGTTTTTCGCAGCCAACGGCGGGCTACTTGGCCCTGATTCTGGGCCGCGGCGACCGACGCATAACGACTTACGCCGACGGGCCGCCGCGCGAGTGCGCGAGGTAGGAGCAGAGTAGAAGCGTCGGATTGTCAAGCTACCGGGCCAATCGCCAAATCTCGACCACCGGTTTTAGGCCGCCGTTTGTAGGCCAACGCCGGCGACTTTTAGCCGGGGGACGGGAGGGGATGCAGCGATTGCGTTTAGGCGGCGCCGGGATGGTGTCTCGACGGGGTAAGGGCTTCGCTAGTTGTTGAATTCGGCGTCGTGGTCAGCAGTCGCTGGGCCTGTCGGCGGATATAGCGGTTGCGATTTTCGGAAAGCACGGCTGCGCTGGGGCACGAAGCAGCCCACGGGTCTTTATGATGCTCACGAAGTTTGGATATTCGGGGCTGGCGCGAGAGCTACGGATCGATGTTTCCCATCAAACCGAAGGTTTTCTTCGGCGATGGCTT
>JBCCQL010000467.1:0-2776 GCA_039024355.1 Planctomycetota bacterium | reverse complement strand
TCTGGAGCACCTCGGTCGGTTATACGGGCGGCTTCACTCCGAATCCGACCTATCACGAGACCTGCACCGGCATGACCGGTCATACGGAAGCCGTGCGCATCGTGTTCGATCCGAGCGTGATTTCCTACGCTGAGATCCTGAAGATCTTTTGGGAAGGTCACGACCCGACGCAGGGCATGCGCCAGGGCAACGACCGCGGGACCCAGTACCGCTCTGCGATTTATACGACCACCGACGAACAGGCCGCTATTGCCGCGGCTGGTGAGGTGGCGGCAGAGCTCGGAAAGCTGCGCGTCTTCGATCTTGCCCGCGTCGGCCTCATCCGTGCCAACCGGTGTGGGCGGCTGCCCTTCGAGATCCATCAGCTGGGCGACGTAGTTCGGCCCGCCCGCCTTGAGGCCGGGGCCGACGTTGCTCTTGCCCATGCCGCCGAAGGGCTGGCGGAGGACGATGGCCCCGGTCGTCGGGCGGTTGATGTACAGGTTGCCGGCGTGCACGGCGTCGCGCCACAGCCGGTGCTCGCGGCTGTCGAGCGTCTCGATGCCCGACGTCAGACCGAAGCCCGTGGCGTTGACCAGCGCGATGGCGTCGTCCAGGCTGCGGGCCGGCATGACGCCCAGCACGGGGCCGAAGAACTCGGTCATGTGCGTGAACGAACCGGGTGCGACGTCCCACTTCACGCCCGGGCTGACCAGCGACGGGTTGTTGCCCACGTGCATCCGCGGCGCCACCAGCCAAGACTCGCCGGGCGGCTCGAGCTCTTTGAGTGCCGTCTCCAGGTCGCCCGACGGCGGGCGGATCAGCGGGCCGACCTTGGTGGGCAGCTCCCACGCCGAGCCGACACGCAGGCTCTCCACCGCGTCGGCCAGCGCCTCGCGGAAGTGGCGGTCTTCGTACACCTCCTGCTCGAGGATCAGCAGCGACGTCGCCGAGCACTTCTGCCCGCTGTGGCCGAAGGCCGAGTGCAGCACGTTCTTGATCGCCAGCTCGCGGTCCGCCAGGGCGGTGACGATCGTGGCGTTCTTGCCGCCGGTCTCGGCGAATAGCCGCATCGACGGCTTGGCGGCCAGCATCTGGCGGGCGGTCTCGGTGCCGCCGGTCAGGATCACGGCGTCGACGGCCGGGTGGGTCACCAGCCGCTGGCCGGCCGTGGCGCCGCTGCACGGGGCGAACTGCAACGCCTCACGCGGCACGCCCGCCCGCCAGAAGCACTCGCACAGCAGGTGGGCGATCAGCACCGTGTCGCTGGCCGGCTTCAGGATCACCGTGTTGCCGGCCGCCAGTGCCGCGGCCACGCCGCCGCACGGGATAGCAAGCGGGAAGTTCCACGGTGACACCACCGCCACCACGCCACGCCCCCGCCCGGCGAGGCGGGGCGTGGCGGCTATCGCCTGGGCCGTGTCGCCGTAGAAGCGGCAGAAGTCGACCGCCTCGCTCACCTCGGGGTCGGACTCGGTGAGCAGCTTGCCCCCCTCGACGAGCATGGCGCCGAGCAGCTCGCCCCGCACGGCGGCGATCTCGTCCGCCACGCGGCGGAGCACGGCGGCACGCTCCGCCACGCTACGCCGGCGCCAGCCGGCGGGGTCGTCCGCCGCGCAGGCCACGGCGCGGTCGATGTCGTCCTCGCCCGCCTGGCGGTAGCGGGCCACCACACAGCCGGGGCGGGACGGGTCGTGCGACTCGCGTTGGGGCCGGCCGTCGCGTAGCTCTTCGCCGCCGATCACCAGCGGCACGTCGGCCGCCCGCTCGCCGTGCCGCGGCGCCCAGCTGGCCAGGAGTGTCTCGGCCCACCCGGCGTGGTGCGGCAGCGACCAGTCGGTGTCAGGCTCGTTCTCGAAAGGCGCCGCTTCAGCCGCGGCCGCGTCGGCCCCAGCGGGCGGCTCGGCGTCGAGCGCCGCTGCATTGGGCTGCCGCCGGTCTTGCGTGCGGCGTGGCTCGGCCCCGACCGTGGCGATGGCGTCGAACGACTCGACGAACTGCCGCTCTAGCCGGCGCCACTCCTCGCCGTCGGGCGTGATGTTGAAGGCGTGCCGCAGGAAGTTGTCTTCGCCCGTGTTCTCGTCCAGCCGGCGGACCAGGTAGCCGATGGCGTTGGTGAAGTGCTCCTGCCTGCACGTGGGGGCGTACAGCAGCAGGTTGCCGCAGAGCTCGAACAGGGCCCGCCGCTGGTGGTTGGCCATGCCCTCGAGCATCTCAAACTGCACGCGGTCTAGCCCGTCGGCCCGGGCCGCCAAGACCAAGCCGTACGCCAGCGTGAACAGGTTGTGCGAGGCGATGCCCAGCCGCACGGCGGCCAGGTTCTCTCGACGGAGGCCCTCCTGCAGCATGCGGTTGTAGTTGGCGTCGGTGTGCGGCTTGTGCTGGTAGGGGGCCTGGGGCCAGCCGCGGTGGCTGGCCTCGACGCGTTCCATCTCCATGTTGGCGCCCTTGACGATGCGTAGCGTGATGGGCGCCCCGCCCGCCGCCACCCGCCGGCGGGCCCACGCGTTCAGCTCCTGCTGCACCAAGAACGAGTCCGGCACGTACGCCTGCAGGACGATGCCCGCACGCACGCCGTCCAGTCCCGGCCGGTCGAGCGTCTGCATAAACGCCTCGGCCGTCAGCCGCATGTCGCGGTACTCTTCCATGTCGAGGTAGACGAACTTCGGCACGACCTCGCCGTCGGGTCGCACGAACGTCCCCCTGGCCGCCGCGCGGAAGAGCAACTCCAGGCGGTCCGCCAGCTGCCTGACGGTGTGCCGGTGGGCGATCGGCCAAACCTGCGAGTAGATCGTCG
>JBCCQL010000466.1:0-2800 GCA_039024355.1 Planctomycetota bacterium | reverse complement strand
GGGTTTTGGCTGTGGGCTACCCGCCCCCTGATTTATTTTTTGAACCGCGGCGCCCGGCTTCGGGCCGGGCGACGCTTGTTGAGTTTTGAGTTTAACGACCCCACTCTGCTCGCCATGCGAGCCCTACCTCAAGGCTTTGAAGCGGCAACCGCTGGCTGCCGCTCTCGCCGACGCCGCTTTCTGTTTTGGTTCGCCCACGCCTGCGTGCCCGCGGACCGTCACTTTCTGGGAGGAAAGACCCAATGAAGAAGTTGCTTGCTGTGGCTGCCCTACTGGCGGCCGCCACCATGACCCCCGCCGCTAAGGCGGACTTGTTGCTGACCGTCGACCTGTCGGTCATCAACCAAATCACGATCACGGCGACCGACGGGTTGTCTGAGATCACCACGTCTGGTTCGGACACAACCGGCGTGTACCTCGACCTGTTCTACGGAGCTGGCGTGGCAGGAGGCGGCCTGGGCGACAGCACGCTGGTTGCCGGTGACTTGACGTCCTTCCTGAACACGTCCGACGGCAGCCCGCTGTTGTTCCGCTCGACATTCCCGGACGTGGACACGGGCCTTAACCTTTTCACGTTCACGGATGACCTCGACGCCGAGTTTGTGGCCGGCACCCAGGCGTTCTCTGGTTCTGCCACGTACACGCTCAACGCCGACGACTACTCCGACATGCTGCTGGGCAACACCAGCGGAGATGTCTACTTCCCGGCCGACAGCGACGACGACATCACGGGCCTGACCCCGCTGGGCACCTGGGAAGTTGTCGGAGGCGTCATCCCCGAGCCGACCACGTTCGCCCTGTCGGCGATCGGGCTCATCGGCCTCGGCGGGCTGCGTCGCCGCAGCTAGGCGGCCCGGCGGCTGCACGGGCTAGCCGCCGCAGCTAAGCACGAAAGGCCCGCGTGGCGATCTGCCACGCGGGTCTTTTTTCGTGTTGAGCGATGCAGCGATGGCCCGGCGTGTGGCGGCGGTTCGCGTGATTCGCCGGGCGCGACGCCGCCACGCTACAGTTGCTCGCGGATGAACTTGACCGACGGCTTGCCCTTGCCGGGCGGCACATAGACGAAGTCCGTCGCGTAGCGAAGCCGGTCCTTGGGCCGCTCCGGCACTCGGAAGTGGTCGCCCTTCTGCAGGATAACGCGGGCCAACGGCATCTCACCAAACGCGCGGGAGCCGGCGCTCTCAGCCGGGTACCAGGCGCCCTGGCCGTCGGCGTCTTCGAGGTAGAACTCGGCGTAGACGTGGCGGTCGACCCACACGACGCGGGCCGGCACGCCCACCGCGCGGCACAGGGCGATGAACAGCGCGCTGCGGCCGTGGCAGTCGGCCCGGGCGTCGCGCAGCGTCTGCACCGCGCTGGTGTCGGGGCCCTCGGCGTACTCGATGGTGTCCTGCACGTAGTTGTACAGCCGCTCGACGCGTTGCCAGTCCGTGGCGCCCTCGGGGGCGTCGGCGAATTGCTGGCGGGCGATCTTGCGGATGCGGCGGTCCTTGGCCTCGATGAACGGGCTCACCGACACAAACCTCCGCAGGTGCTTGGGCGCCCGCCGCGGGATCTTCAGGCTGCTGGTAGTGGCGTCGTCGGGCGGCAGGATCACGTTGGTGGTGGTCTCGAAGGTGACGACCGCCCGGGCCTGCGCCTTGGCCGGCAGGTACGGGATGCGGATCAGCATCTGCCGGGCCTCGCCGCCGGGCACGTCGCGGTAGCTCACGCGGGCGACGTCGCCGGAGAACTCTTCGTCGACGATCTTCACCGTCTGCTCGTCGCACTCCAGCGGCACGGCGACCATCGCCTGGACGTCGCGGCAGGCGCCACGCGAGGCCTTGATCACCGCGCCCACGCGGAAGCGGCCCGTCACCGCCTTGCCCTGCGGCCCCGCCTCCCCCGCGGGCGTACTCGGCAGCAGCTGTGCGTCGGCGGTGGTAGCGATCAGCGCGGTCGAGGCGAGCAACACGGCCGCCAGCCGTAAGATCGGCGGCTCTACGTCGGCGGTGTTTAACATCAGAAGCACCGTTGGTGGCGTTAGTGGAGTCCACGGTCCACGGACCGCCATTCTACCTCGCTACGCTGCCCGGAGCGGCCGTAGGCTACGCCCGCTTGCAGATAACAGCGCGCAAAAAGCGACCCCGGCCGGCTTGCTTCAGGAGGACAAGCCGTCCGGGGTCGCGGCACGCTGCGTGGCTCGGCGCCGTCCGGGCGCCGCCACGCGGGGCTCTACTGACGCGGCGGGGAGGGGGAGGGCGTGCCGCGTGGCAGAAGGGCCCGGACTGTTTCTAAGGGTCGTTTCGAAAACTCTGGCGTTTAGGCGCCCGGGGCGGGGCCGGGGTCAACGCTCATCGACGGGCTCACGGTCATCGGGGCGCCCATGGTGGGCGTGGTGCCGAACGTGCCCGAAACGCCGCCGCAGCTGTCGCAGCCCGAGCCGTACGTCGGGTAGATGTCGGGCGTTGAGCCGTAGCCGTAGGTCTCGCAGCAGGGCTGGGCGATTGGGCCGCAAGGGTCGCAGCACGGCTCGCACGGGCAGCACGCGGGGGCGATGCTCGCCTGCGGGAACGCCGGCTGCGGCACCACCACCGGTGTGGTGGGCTGGGCGAGGAACCCAGGCGAGGCCAACGCCGACGGGCCGCAGTAGGCGCCGCGGTTGAAGAAGTCGCCTATCCGGCGGCAGCAGCCGCAGCCGGTCACGCTGCTCATCAGCACCAACGCAGACAGCAGGAACGTCAGGTTCTTCATGGTACGTCCTCGGGCCGAAGCCGCTCGGCAACCGTGCGAGGGCTTCGGGGGGCAGCCCGCGGGCGTG
>JBCCQL010000465.1:0-2808 GCA_039024355.1 Planctomycetota bacterium | reverse complement strand
CGGCGGGGGCGCGGGCAGGGGCAGGCCCAGCTTCGTGAGGATCGACCGCCACTCCTCCTCCACACCCAGCCCGCGGGCGTGGTGGTCGAGGTACGCGCGGTCGAGCTCAACGGCACCGGTTGTCAGCACACCGGTGATGTCGCGGATGTGTTTCTCTGAGCCGCCGTCGCGGTAGTACAGCAGCTTGCCGAGAATCACATCTTCGGGCGACGCGATGTAGGCGTGCAGGTCGGGGAAGATTGGCGCCGCGCGGCGCCGTTGCAGTTGGGCGTCGTTCCACTCGGTCGATCCCACCAACATGAAGTCGACTTTGTTGCAGGTGGCCGGGTGGATCAGATTGAACTGGCCGTGCGACTCGACGGCTTCCGCCGCGGCGGTTTTGCTGACGTAGAAGTCTTCCTGTGGGAAGGCGTCGCACAGGCTCTGGGCGTCGAAGATGTCGCACCGCACGACGATGTCGATGTCTTCGGTGAAGCGTGGCTCGCCCCACGCCCCGCTGGCAAACGATCCGACGATTGCGTACTCGATCCCGAGCCGTTCAAGCGTCTGGACGACCAACCGAAGAAGGTCGAGCTGCTGCACAGTTCATCCTCTCGGCGACGGCGTGGGCGATACGCCGCTCGTCCCATTCGGGTTGGACGCTGCGGATCGCGCCGGCGATCACGGCGCGAGCCGTGACGTTCGAGGCCCCGATCATCGCCACACGCTCGGCAACCGTCGCCCTGGCGAAGAGCGCCGCCTGGGCGGGGTCCACGACCTCAATGTTGCGGGGGTCGATCGCCGGCATGTGTGCTGGGACCTTTTTGAACCTACCGAACTGTCGCCGCCAACCGCCAACCGCCAACCGCCACGCGGCTCACTTGCCGCAGTAGTCGATCGCGCGGGCGATCTCGCTCTTCAGGTCGGCCCGCGTGACGATGCGGTCGACGTAACCGTGCTCCAGCAGGAACTCGCTGGTCTGGAACCCCTCGGGCAGCTCGGTGCGGAGGGTCGCCTTGATGGTCCGCGGCCCGGCGAAGCCGATCAACGCCTTGGGCTCGGCGAAGACCAGGTCGCCCAGCGAGGCGAAGCTGGCCGCGACGCCGCCCATGGTGGGGTTGGTCAGCACCGAGATGAACAGGCCGCCCGCCTGGTCGTAGCGGGCCAGGGCTGCCGAGACCTTGGCCATCTGCATGAGCGAGAGGATGCCCTCGTGCATGCGGGCGCCGCCGCCCGATCCGCTCACGATGATCAGCGGCAGCCCCTGCTCGGTGGCGCGCTCGATGAGGCGTGTGAGCCGCTCGCCCACCACCGAGCCCATGCTGCCCATAATGAACGCCGAGTCGGTGACGCCGAACGCCACGCGGCGGGCGCGGATCATGCCGCTGCCGGTCAGCACCGCGTCGCGTAGCCCGGTGCGCTTCTGCTCGGCGACAATCCGCTCGGCGTAGGGCTTCTTGTCGGCGAAGCCCAGCGGGTCCGCCGGCGTGAGCTGGGCGTCCCACTCCTCGAAGGTGCCCTCGTCCAGCACAAATCGGATGCGGCCCGCGGCGCCCAGGTACATGTGCCGCCCGCAGTAGTTGCAGACGTTCATCAGCCGCTCGACTTCTTTGCGGAAGAGCGTCTCGCCGCAGTCCTCACACCGCATCCACAAACCGCTCGGGACGCCACGTTTCTCGCGTTGGCTCATGGGCGTCGTGGGCGCCGGATCGGCGGCCTCGGGCGGGGGTTCGGGGTGCGTCATCGCCATCGCGGGCGGCATGTCTTGAGGCAAGAGGTTTGCGGCCTACGGGCCGGGGCCGGCCGTACAAAAATGGTAGCAGACGGGGTATTTCGCGGCCATGGCGGGCGCGGGGCGTTGGGTCCACGCCTGGCGGCGTGGGCTGGCGGCTTCGGGGAGACGCGGGGGACGTTGCTAGTGCGGGGCGCCGGCTAGCTCGGTTGGGGCGTCGATCGCTTCCCAGCTGCCGCACCCTTCGGCGCCCCGCCACAGGTCGCCCAGCGTGTCACGCCGCAGCACGTGCCGCACGACGCTGGCCAGCGGCTCGGGCGTAACGAGCACGATCGCCTCGTCGCCGGCGTGTTTCTTTAGCAGCTTCTTGAGGGCGACCGCCGCACGCTGCGTGGCGGACAAAATGGTTTCGCCCTCGGGCGGGCAGACGGTTTCGGGCTGCTCCTGCCACTGCCGGTACACGCGGGGCTGCCGGCTGCGGACGTCTTCGATCAGCATGCCCTGCCACAGCCCGTGGTCGATGTTGTGCAGGTTGCCCAGCGGCTTGGCCCGCAGCCCCAGCCGCCCGGCGATGGCGTCGGCGGTCTCAGCAGCCGCTTGGCACGGGCTGCAGTACACGGCCACCGGCGCCTCGGCGGCGATCGGGTCGAGCGCCGACTCCACCTGCTCGCGGCCGGCCGGGCACAGCGGCATGTCCAGCGTGCCCTGGATGCGGCCCTGGCGGTCGTAGTCGGTCGCCCCCGGGCGGACCAGCAAGATGCGGCTCATGACGCCCCCGGCCCGGCGGCGGCGCCGTTGGTCGACCCCGTTTCGGCCAGGGCGGTCAGCTCCGCCATCCGGGCCGTGTAGTCCTCGGCGCCGAAGACGGCCGTGCCCGCCACCAACAGGTCGGCGCCGGCGGCGGTGCAGGAGGCGATGGTCTCGGCGTTGACGCCGCCGTCTACCTCCAGCAGGGCGCCGCACCGCGGGTGGTCCCGCAGCCAGCGGAGCTTGTCGAGCGCCACCGGATCGAACGCCTGGCCGCCGAAGCCCGGCATCACGCTCATCACCAGCACCAGGTCGCAGCAGGGCAGGGCGGGCTCGATCCGCTCGACCGG
>JBCCQL010000464.1:0-2816 GCA_039024355.1 Planctomycetota bacterium | reverse complement strand
CGGCGGAAGCCGGGCAGCACCGCGTACTGGTAGTCCGCGTCGTCGAGCAGCGGCGCCAGGGCGTCGGAGCACTGCGTGTCGCCGATCTTGCCGCAGGCGTCGATCAACGCCAGGCGTGCCTCGCGGCTCTTGGCCCGCTTGAGGATCGGCAGCAGCCGCGCGGCGTGACGCTCACCGCCCCAGCGGCCAATCGCCCGGACCGCGGCGATCACCACGCTGGGCGTCCCCGCGGGGTCGAGCCGCTGGGCGATGAGCCCCGCCACCCGGTCGGCGTGCTTGTCGATCTTCTGCATGCCGGCCAGCCTGGCCAGCACGCGCAGCTCGTCGCGCTGTGTAGCCTTGGAGGACCCGAGCTTGCCGAGCAGCGGCTCGAGCCGGTCGCCGGGCTCGCCGGCGCCGCTGGCGTAGCGTGGCGGGAACGGCGGCTCGCGAGGCGGGGCCCACTCACCGCCGCGCCGCTCGATCCGGTCGATCGTGAATTGGGTCCTCGCCCGCTGGAAAGCAGAGCCCGCTTCGAGGCTCGCCCGCAGGGGCTCCAGCGCCGCGTCGGTGCCGATCGCCTCGAGGATCTTTAGGGCGTTGGTGTGCACGTCGCGGTTGCGGCTCTCGAGCAGCGGCAGCACGTCGGGCTCAATCCGAGAACCGAACTGCTCGAGCGCCCTCGCGGCGGCGCGTGCGCCGGCAGAGTTACGCCGGATGATGGCGATCAGCTTCGGCGCGGCGGAAGGGTCGTTGATGCGGCCCAGGGCGTCGACGACGCCCGCTTCCGGATCGCCAAAACCGGGCCGACGGAAGACGGAAGCGCCCCCGGGGCGGTCGGCCGGCTCACCGTCTTCGTCTAGCAGCCCCAGCAGGAAGGGCACGTCCTCCGCGGCGCCCCAGTTGCCAAGCAACTCGTACAGCACACGGTTGCCCGCGGTCGCCTGCAGCGCGGTGAGCGGCTTGAGCGCCTCGACCACCTCCTGGCGGCGGTCGCGGCGGATCGGCATCCCCCGCAGCTCGATCAACGCCGGGACGCCAGACGCACCCGTCCGCGCCGCTTTCCGCAGCCGGTCGAGGCAGGCGTTCAGGTTCTCGTCGGCGGTGCTGTTTGCCTTCCGGTGTCGCTCGGCCTCGCGCTGCGCGTCTTGGCGGAACCGCTTCGCCTGCGCGAGGACCGCGCGCTCCAGCGCGACGCCCTCCAGCTTGGTCCGCGAGAAGGCGACCGTCACGGGCACGTTCGCCTGGGCGCCCGGCCGCATCCAATCCAGACGCATCTCGGCGAACCCCTCGACCGGCACGCCGGCCTCTACGTCTAACACGGTCGCCCCGTTGTCGGCCAGCACGAAAGCCGTGGTCCCGTCCGGCGCCAAGGCGGTGGTCTTGCCCGCGTGGGCGATGGTCACCCGGTTGGCGCCGCGGCCAGTCACCTTCCAAGCCTTGGCGATGGTGGCCTCGTAGGTCGGGTCCGGGTTGCCGCCCGCGGCCGCCATCGGGCCTATCCGCGGCCTGGCGAAGCCGCCCGGCCCCGGGAAGCGTATCCCGACGCCGCGGCTCGAAGCGGGCAGCAGCACCTGATCGGTAGCCCGGCGTGCGCGCTGCGTCGGAAGTACGCGGAGCCGCCGCCGGCGGCGGTCGCTCCAGACGTCGTCGCCGGCCGGGCTGAGCCGGGCGAAGATAAGCTCGATGGGGTTGGTCCAGGCGAACGGGATGGTCGGCCCGATCGACAGGCCGTCGACGCCGCCCAACGCGTCGATGGAGCACGCCCCCGATTGGTCCAGGCTGAAGGCCGACCAGCCGACGCCCTCGCTGGGCGCGGCCGAGCGGTTCTGAGTGATGCGGTAGCTTACGGCCTGCTGCCCCACGGCCCGCCCGCCGGACCACACCCGCAGGTAGGCTACGCTCTGCGAGACACGCTCGATCATGTCCGGCAGGGACTCGCCGGCGGGCGCCGAGACGGCGGGCGGCTGGAAGGCTTCGCCGAGCAGCGGGGCCGCCTCGGCGGCGGGCGTCGCGAACGAGACGTTCGAGACGCCCCGCCCGACCAGGGCCGAGCTGGCGACGCCCACCACCTCGCCACGGTCGTTGATGACCGGCCCGCCGCTATTGCCGGGGTTCATGGCGGCGTCCACCTGGATGATGTCGCCCTGCTTGCCCGCCGCGAAGCTCGACACGGTGCCGCGCGTCACGGTGAGCCGGCTGCTCAGCACCTCCGACAGCGGGAAGCCTAGCACGCGGACCTGCTCGCCCAGCCGCACCGGCCGCTCCGCCCCGCAGCGGATGGCGGGCAGGCCCCGGGCGTCGATCCGGAGCAGCGCTAGGTCGTTGCCGTAGTCGATCGCCTCGACCACGGCGTCGTACTCCTGGCCGCCTAGCGTCACGAGCACCCGCTCTGCGTCACGGACAACATGGGCGCACGTGATCAGTTGGCCGTCGGGGTGAACCACAAAGGCCGAACCGACGCCCTGCTGCAGCTGGGCCTCGTCCACCGTGCCGGCGTTGTCCGCCGCGGCGCCCGCGGGCTTCGCCGAGCTTCGCTCGGCCCCCGTCAGCTGCCGCCACGTCGGCCCGACGGTCAGCTGCGCCGTGCCGCTGAACGTGTAGCCGCGTGCGATCTCTGCCTCGGCGGAGTAGGCGTAGTGGTAGATGTGGCCGGGCCGCAGCCGGTAGGTGAGCTCCGGGCGGTCTGAGCCGATGACCCTGGGCCCGGCGCCGCCGTCGGGCGCCGGCCTGGCGGGCGGAGTGGCGGTGGCCGCGCCGGCCAGCGTGGCAGCAGGTTCGGACGGCCGCTCGGCCGCGTTGCCGATTGGCTTGCGCGGCGGGGCTTCGGCGGGTTG
>JBCCQL010000463.1:0-2818 GCA_039024355.1 Planctomycetota bacterium | reverse complement strand
GCTGGCCAAGGTGTTCGAGCACGCCAAGCGGGGCTTTGAGAAGGGCGACCACGATTACGCCCACGACCTGCTCACCCAGTGCGTCAGCGAAGACCCCGGCAACCTGGCGACGCTGCAGCACTTCCGCGCCAACGTGGCGAAGGCCGCGCCGGCAGCCAAGCGGGGGCCGTCGCTGGGCGGGCTGCTGGGCAAGTCGGCCCGCGGCGTGGTCGATAAGCCGGCCGGCAAGGGCGCCTGGCAAGACGCGCTGGCCGCGGGCTGCAACGCCCTGAAGAAGAACGCGGCGGACGTCGGCGTGCTGCAGGCCATGGCCGCCGTTCTGGGCGGGCTGGGCCACGCCGAGTGCCAGCTCTATTGCCTCCGCTGGGCCCTGGACACCAACGCGACCGATCCACAGACCAATCGGCAGGCGGCCGCGGCGCTCGCCGGCATCGGCCAGTTCGACCAGGCGATCGCCTGCTGGCAGCGCGTCCAGCAGCAGCAGCCGGCCGACGAGGAGGCCGCCAAGCAGATCGCCCGCCTGAGCGTCGAGAAGACCATCCACCAGGGCGGGTACGACCCCGCGCTGCTCAAGCCGGCCTCGAAGCCCGGCCCGGCCGGGGCCGATGGCGCCGCCCCGCCCAAGGCGGCGCGCGTCGCGGACCTCGCCGCCAAGCAGGGCGACGGCACGCCACGCACGCCGCAGCCCGCCGGCGCCGGGGACGGCCCCACCGAAGACTTCGATGCCAAGCGGCAACGCCTCGAAGCGGCGATCGCCGCCGATCCGTCCACGCCCGAGCCGTTTATCGAGCTGGCGGACCTGTTCATCGGGCACGAGCGGTGGCAAGACGCGGAGCGGTGGCTCACCAAGGGGCTGGCCGCGGCGCGGGACCCGGGCTCGACCCTCCGCGGGGCGCTGGAGGGCATGTGCGTGCAGCGTGCCCAGCGGCAGGTCGACGTCGCCCGCGGCCGGGTCGAAGCGGCGGGCGGCGACGCCAAGAAGCACGCCGAGGCGAAGAAGCTGCTCACGCGGATGGTCGATCAGGCGAATCGGGTCGAGCTGGAGGTCTACACGGCCCGCGTGGGCCGCTCGCCCGGCGACGCCCGGCTGCAGCTGGAGCTGGGCCTCCGGCAAAAGCGGCTCGGCATGCACCGCGAGGCCATCAAGTCGTTCCAAGCCGCCCGCGCCGATGCCCGGCGGCTGGCCGAGACGCAGGTCCTGCTGGGCGAGTCCTTCCAGCACATCGAGCAGTACAAGCTGGCCCTGTCCAGCTACGAGGCGGCCGTGGAGGCGACCAAAGCCTCGGGCGCCGGCGACGAGGCGGTCCGCAAGCTCGCGCTGTACCGCGCCGGCGTGCTGGCCACCGGCATGAAAGACCTGGACCGGGCCGAGCAGCGGCTTACGGAGCTGGCGGCGCTCGATTTTTCCTACCGCGACGTGGCCGCACGCCTAGACAAGCTCGCGGCGATGCGTAACGATGCGTGACCACGTTGGGCGAGACGCCTGACGCCCTCCGCCCTTCTGTCCGTTCCCTGCCGCAGCTCGCCAGCGACCCGCGAAACGTCATGCCAAACTCTGCCAGCGCCAAGAAGCGTCAACGCCAAAGCGAAGCCCGCAAGGTCCGCAACCACGCCGTGAAGGCGGCCGTCCGGACCCAGGTGAAGAAGGTCCGCAAGGCGGTCGCCGCGGGCGATGTCGAGGCGTCGGAGGCAGAGTTCAAGACCGCGGCCAAGAAACTAGACAAAGCGGCCGCCCGCGGCATCCTGCATGCCAACAAGGCAGCCCGCACCAAGAGCCGGCTCAGCAAGGCGATCAAAGCCGCGAAGTCGGCCGGCTGAGGCGGCCCAAGTGAGTGGGCCCGGCTGGGCCGCTTGCGTTTACGGCGTGACGGCTGCCGATCGCGTTCACCACACGATCTGCTGTGCGTCGAAGACCGGGCCGTCGACGCAAGTCCGTTTGTAGTCCCATCGCGGCTCGCCGCCGGGGCCCTCTTCTTGCCGCACGCGGGCGACGCAGCTGAAGCAGATGCCGATGCCGCACGCCATGGGCGTCTCGAGCGACACCTGGCAGCCGACGCCGCGGCGGGCGCACACCTCGGCCACGGCCTGCATCATCGGCTCCGGCCCGCAACACGCGACGTGCGGCTGCTCGGCGGGCTCGTCGAGGGCCCGTTCCAGCAATTCGGTTACCAGCCCGTGGTGGCCGACAGAGCCGTCGTCGCTCGCCACGCGGAGGTCGATGCCGGCGCCGCGGAAGTCGGCTTCGCCGGCCAGCAGCTCCGCGGTCCGCACGCCGTAGCACAGCGTCGCCCGCCGCGGGTGGGGCTGGTCTGCTGGGTCGCAATCGCCGTAAAAGTCGGCGCCCAGGTACTGTTTGCCGAGCGCCAGAAACGGCGTCTGCCCGATGCCGCCGGCGACCATGATCAGGTGGTCGGTCGCCGGCAGCTGGAAGCCGTTGCCAAGCGGCCCCCAGGCCTCGACCGTGGCGCCCGGCAGGCAGGCCGAGAGCGGCGTCGTGAGGTTGCCCTTCTTGAGGTAGACGAAGTCGAGCGCCTCGGCCGTGCCCTCTTCGCCGCGGACGACGTCGTACACGGCAAACGCCCGGCCCAGCATCGGGTCGGTGGCCCCGGCCAGGCGGACCATGATGAACTGCCCGGGGAGGATCCGCTCGGCGATGGCCGGCGTGGCGATCCGCATCCGGTAGGTGTCGCGTGCTGTGCGGACGTTCTCGATCACCGCGGCGGGCGAGAAGCACGCCGCATCGGCGTAGTGCTTGGCCGCCAGCGGCGACGTGTTGCACGTGACGGACGCTGGGGTCATTTTCTGCCGCCCGGTCGTT
>JBCCQL010000462.1:0-2819 GCA_039024355.1 Planctomycetota bacterium | reverse complement strand
TCGTCATCGTCGTCATCGTCGTCATCGTCGTCATTCTTTGGCGGAGCAGGCGGCTTCGGCGCGATCACGTGCGACGACTTCAGCACGTAGTCGATGTATTTTTCCCAGTAGCGGTAGTTCGATAGATCGGCCGACGGCCGTGCGCCGGGCATCAGCCGCCGGAGCTGGTTCTCGATGATCCAGCCGTAGCACTTCTCGCGCCGCGTCTGCTCGTTGTCGCCGGCGGCGATGCGGAACTGGGCCGGCACGCCCGAAGCCGAGAGCGGGCCCGTGTCGCTGGTCATCTCGGCGTAGGCCATCGAGCCCCGCGGCACGCCGATCGGCGCCCCTAAGTACTCCAGCCGCCCGGGGAAGGCGCCGAAGCCGAAGTCGCTGTATACGTCCCGCATCAGGTCGCTGCCGATG
Source organism: Planctomycetota bacterium (assembly GCA_039024355.1). Classification (GTDB taxonomy): domain Bacteria; phylum Planctomycetota; class Planctomycetia; order Pirellulales; family Lacipirellulaceae; genus JBCCQL01. The sequence continues at coordinate 2,414 of JBCCQL010000462.1, read as the reverse complement.
CCGGCCAGCCGCCGCGTGGCGAAGGCGGCGTTCACGGTGGTGGTGGCCCAGGCGGGCTCGGTGTCGTCGTTCATCGACCCGGACAGGTCCACCACAAACGCGATGTCCTTGGGGTTGGCCATAGCGATGGCGGTGGCCTCGGTCGTGAAGTTCTGCCGGCCTATTACGCGGGCGAAGAAGAGCGCCTCGTTCTCCCGCCGGCAGGTCACCCGCACCGCGTTGCCGATGCCGCTGGTTGCGGAGAACGCCTCGCTGGGCACGTCCCAGATGCCGATCTCGACGGTCACCTCGTCAGCGCGGATCGGCCGGCCGCCGCACTCGTGCTCGGTGCAGTACTTGATGCCGACGGAGTTGATCTCGGCGCGTGTCTTGTGCAGCGTGTTGGTCGCGGCGAGGGCGCCGGCGTCGGCGGCCACCTGCAGCTGCGTCTTGACCAGCATCATGTAGCCGGTGTCGACCGCCATGGCCGCCATCGCGCACACGACGATGATGAGCAGCGAAGAGAGCACCAAGATGGCGCCACGCCGCGGGTGGCGGCCGGCGGCCCGGCCGCTCCGGGCGGCGGCATTCGTGCGTTGGTAGGGCATCGGGCTAAGTTCGATTCACGCGGGCGGCAGCCGCGGCGTGTGGCGGGTTGCGGGTGGAAGGGCGGGGCCGTTTGCCTGGCAAGTTCAGCCCGGCAGCGTGGCGAGCGGCTCTGATCCGGCGGGCTGGGCGGCGTCGGCGTCGGCGTCTTCGTCGGCATCGGACACCGGGGCGTCACCCGCCTCGGCCGGGGCCGCGGCACGCAGCCGGTCGACCTCTGCCGAGACGCGGTTGAACTGCTCGGCCAGCTCGCCCCAGTAGTCCCCCTTGCGGAACGTGACCGGCGGGAGCGACTCGCCGTCGGCCAGGCGGCCGGCCGCGCCGCGTAGGCGGTGCATCGGGCCGGCGAACCGGTGGCTGAACCGCAGCGCGTCGAACAGCACCACGGGCAGCACAATCAGCGACGCGATCAACGCCGGCCCGAAGGCCAAGACCGCGCGGCCCAGCAGGACCGACGCGTCGGCCCCCGGGCTCGCCCACAGCGTCTGCAGGCCGGCCAGCACCAGCACGACAAACACGCAGAAGCACCAGTACAGCACCACCCGGCACAGCAGGGCGCCCTGCAGCTTGGGGTCGATCAGCAGGCGGAAGCGGTTGGCTCGGCGCATTGTGGCCTCGTGGTTCGTTCGCGTTGGGGGCGTGGCGTGGGCGGTCTTGCGTGTAGCGTTCCGGCCTACTCGGCGGTTTCGCGGCGCATGACCGACTCCGCGCGGAGCGTCTGGCCGCCCACGAAGAACGGCGTCGGCAGCCAGCTGACGTCGTTGAAGGAAATCGACACGGTGACCGTGACCGACTCGCCGTAGGCGGCCGCGTTGGGCGGGTTTGGGCTGACCTGCACCGCGGCGCCAGAGATCGACGCGCTGGCCAGGTAGTCGTCCACCTTGTTGGTGACGCCCGCCGTGGTGGCGCCGTCCAGCACGCCGACGCGGGCGCCCTCGCGGGCGGCGTTGGTCAACACCTGCTGCACCATCGCCATGCGGCCGAACTCGATCATGCCCAGCACGACCAAGAAGAAGACCGGCGCCACGAGGGCGAACTCGACAACAGACGCCCCACGCCGCCGCTGCGGGCGGCGCGCCGGTCGTAGGAATGGCGGTTGGGGCATGGCATCCGTCCTCGCGGGGCGCGTGCGGTTTTTGTCAAACGTAGCTCACGCCCGGGCCGCTGGTTGGCGGAAGCGTCCGCCCAAGCGACTGGCGCCCGGCGCGGCGGCCCGCCCCTTGTGCCCGCGCAGCGATCTGGGCCGGCGGTGGTGGGGTTGTGCGTGTCGCCACGCGTATCCCGGTCGCGCCGTCGAGGGGACGGCCGCCTGCCCCTTAGCCACGCTGAGCGGGCACACGCGGGCCTGCTGCGTTGCAAGCAGAACCCGCCTGAGACACGCCACCGCCACAACCGCACCGCGAAGCGCCTGGCCGCGGGTGACCCACTGCCGCGGGCCGGGCAAAACCGCCGTCAGCCGACGTCGCTGATCTCGAGCGCGTGGCCGTAGCGGCGGAGCATCTGCCGGCGGAGGCGGGCGTTGGCGGGCGACTTCAGCCCCGGGTCGGCGTCGAACAGCTGGCGGGCCGCCGCGCGGGCCTCCAGCAGCACCTGGCCGTCGCGCTGCAGGTCCGCGATCCGCAGCGGCGGCAGGCCGCTCTGCTTGGCGCCGAACAGGTCGCCCGGGCCACGCAGGTTGAAGTCGATCTCCGCCACCTCAAAGCCGTCGGTCGTCGCGGCGAAGGCCTCCAGCCGCTGGCGGGCGGCGTCGGTCAGCTCCGCCTCGGCCAGCACGGCGCAGAAGCCGGCGTGCCCGCCCCGCCCCACCCTGCCCCGCAGCTGGTGCAGCT
>JBCCQL010000461.1:0-2825 GCA_039024355.1 Planctomycetota bacterium | reverse complement strand
GCGCGGCGGCCGCCCGGGGCTAAGACCTGGCGGAGCTGACCCGCGGCGGGCGCCCCGACGCGCCTAAGCCCCCGGCCGACCAGCGGTGGGGCGACCTGGCCGACCGGTCGCCGCTGATGCGGCGCATGGAGGTCGCCCTGCAGGAGCGGCTGAGCCCGATGATAGGCAGCGAGCGGGCCCTCTCCCGCGGCGCCGAGGACGCCGCGCACGAGGCCCAGGTGCTGGCCGCGCTGGCCGAGGTGATCACCCGCGAGGGCTTCGCCGACGCCGACGACGAAGACTACACGGCCATCTCGCACCGGCTGCGTGCCGCGGCGGCGGACCTGGCCCGGGCCGCGGAGGAAGAGAACTACGAGCCCGCCCGCACGGGATTGGGCGCCGTGGGCCAGTCGTGCGTGGCGTGCCACGAGGACTACCGCGGCTGAGGCGGCTCGCTGCCCGCCGGAGGCGGGGCCCGTGGCTCCACGCCTGCCTGCGTCTCCAGCATCTGGGTGGTTTTTCGAGAAACCTGAAATCCGCGCGAACCGTCTGGCCGAATCCGTTGTCAGGTGGGCAGTTCCCGCAGGGTTCCTGTTGCGTCGCGGCGGTAAAAAGCTTGACGCGGCGGCCCCAGCGTGAAATGCTCGACGTAAGCGGCCGAGGCACGCGATTGCGCCACGGCCGCCCGACAGACGCGTAACCCTCGATTTCTCTCAAGCCGCGCCAGAGCGCAGCGAGGACGAAATGCGAAAGATCACCTGCACAATCTCGAAGATTGCCGCCGCCGCTAACGCCGGTCTGCAGATGGTCGTCCGCATGGGTTCCGACGCGTGCGCCGCCCTCTTCACGACGCGTGGCTCATTTGGTGTCGGCGATTGCTATCGCCGCGAACGTGGGCTGCTACCGGCGCCCGTGCCGGCCGGCCAACCAGCTGCCGGCGGCAGTCGGCGTCGGTCGCAGCGGCAGGGCAAAGCCGTGCACGCCGGCTGGGGCGCCGCCAATTGGCTGCTCCTGCTCGTGGCGGGCGGCCCCGGCCTGGTCTCGATAGGTTGACCCGCGGCCACCTCGCGTGGCCCCACCAACCTACCGCCGAGACACGGCCGGCCCGCTAGGACCGACGCGCAGCCCCGCTGCCGCTGCGTCGTTTGCCTGCCCGCCCGCCGATTTGTGCTGCCGGCTCAGCCTCCGCGTTTGCGATTGCATCGCGGCCCCGACGGCGTCCGTTTGCCTCGCCGCTTGGCAACCGGGCTCAACCACCGAGAGAGATCAGGATGACCACGTTCGACTCGCCTCTCCGCACCGCTGTGCAGCCGCCCGCTCCGCCCGCGTCGGCCTACGACGAGACGACCACGCTCGCCACGCTGGTGGCCGCTGCGCAGAGCGGCGACCGGGTGGCTTTCGGCGAGATCGTCGCCCGCTACGAGGGGATGGTCCGCTCGGTGGCGTTGCGTCGGCTCGGCGACCACGCCGAGGCGCTTGAGCTGTGCCAGGAGGTGTTCATCAAGGCGATGCAGCGGCTGCACCAGCTGAAGGCGCCCGAGGCGCTCGGCGGATGGCTGCGGCAGATCACCGTCCGGATGGCCATCAACCGGCAGGTGCGGCGCCGGCCGACCGTCTCGGCCGAGCCGCAGACGCTCGAAGCGACCTGCATGGACACCCGCACGCCGCTCGACTCGGCGTTGGCGGGCGAGCGTGCCTCGCAGGTGCGTGACGGCCTGGGCCGGCTGGGCGAACTCGACCGCGACACGCTGGTGGCGTTCTACGTCCGCGGCGAGTCGCTCAACGAGATGAGCGTCGCCTTCGAGGCGCCTGTCGGCACCATCAAGCGGCGGCTGCACGTCGCGCGTAAGCGGCTGGCCGTGCACCTTGAGGCGTTGCAAGCGGTTTGACCGCCAAGCGTAGGCGGCTCCCGCCGTCACCAGCCGCCCGTCACTAGCCGCCTGTCGCCGGTGCTCCCAAAAGGAGTGGCCGGCGGCGGGCGATCTTTTTGCGTCCCTTCGCCACTGCCCGCTGCCCATTGCCCACCGCTCACCGCTCACCGCCCGCTGCCCACCGCTCACCGCTCAATAGTGCGGCGGCTTCTCATCGGGCGCCTCTTCGGCGCCCTCGTGCAGCTCGACCAGCCGGGTGAGCGTCAACCGCGTACGCCCGTGCTCGAGCGTCAGCCGATCGACTTCGCTGCGCAGCTCGGTGACCACCTGGTTCAGGTCATCCAGCATCCGTTGCTGGTGGGCCAGCAGTTCTTCCAGCTTAGTGGCACGGCTTGGCTGCATGGCTGGAGACCTACGATCGCCGCTCGTGGAGGCGCCTCTTCGGCGTACCGCTACCGCCAGCGTGGCCCGGCGACCCAGCCGACCAGGCTGTACCGCACGCCGCGGGTGACGGGCGTCACACGGTGCATGACCCAGCTTGGGAACGAGACCACGGCCCCGCGGGTGCGGTCTGCGATGAAGGGACGCATCTTGTAGAACAGCTCGAGGTTGCCGCCTTCGTACGCGCCCGGGTCGCTCACCTGCACCGAGATGCTGATCTTGCGGGTGGCGGTCCGCTCGCCGGCGTCCATGTGCCAGGTGTAGAAGCCGGCGTCGGACTCGTCGTAGCGGGCCAGCTGGATGCCGCCGTCGAAGTCGTGGATGTCGAAGTGGTAGTGCTCCTGGTTGAGCGCCCGCACCACGCCCAGCAGCCGGTCGAACAGCCACTGGTAGCCGTCCGACGGGTGCAGCCACAGGACCCGCGAGCGGCGGATCGAGTCGTCCTGCACCGAGCCCGAGAGGGTGCCCGGCTGCGACTGCTCATCCGAGAGCTGCTGCAGGCCGTCGAGCTCCGCCGGCGAGAACATCGGCGTG
>JBCCQL010000460.1:0-2828 GCA_039024355.1 Planctomycetota bacterium | reverse complement strand
GTACGCCGGGCGGTCGAGGCGTTGTTTGACGTCAAGGTCGTCAAAGTGGCGACACAAAACCGCCGCGGCAAGCCCCGCCGGACGCGGTTCCGCGTCGGACGCACCGCCGACTGGAAGAAGGCGATCGTAACGCTCGACGAAGAACACCGGATTGACTTCTTCTAACAGACGCCCTGCACGAGAACGGTGTCGTTAGCGCAACAAGAACGTATCAAGCAGAAGAAGCAAAAACGGCGTTGCACCACTTACAACAGCGACCTCACGCCAGCCACCTAGCGCCCAGCGCCTGACACCTGCCGCTTCCACCATGGGTATCCGCAAATACAAGCCGACCAGCGCCGGGCGCCGCAACGCCTCGGTGAGCGACTTCAAGGACTTGACCCCCGGGGCCAAGCCGGAGAAGTCGCTGCTGCGGCCGATCGTCAAGACGGGCGGGCGTAACAACCAGGGCAAGATCACCTGTCGCCACCGCGGCGGCGGGCACAAGCGGCGGTACCGGCTGATCGACTTCCGTCGCAACAAGGACGGCGTCGCCGCCACCGTGGATTCGATCCAGTACGACCCCAACCGCTCGGCGCGGATCGCCCTGCTGAGGTACGAGGACGGCGAGAAGCGTTACATCGTCGCCCCGGCGGGGCTCAAGGCCGGCGATAACGTCATGAGCGGCGCCGACGCCCCGCCGACGCTTGGCAACTGCCTGCCGCTGACCGCTATCCCCCTGGCGACCGAGATCTACAACATCGAGCTGCAGGCCGGCCGTGGCGGGGTGCTGTGCCGCAGCGCGGGCACGTGTGCGACGCTGATGGCCCGCGAGGCGGGCTGGGCACAGATCTCCCTGCCCAGCGGTGAGATCCGCCGCATCCCGGCCGCCTGCCGGGCGACCATCGGCGTGGCTAGCAACACCGACCACAACGCCGTGGTGCTAGGCAAGGCAGGCCGCAAGCGGTGGCTTGGCCGGCGGCCGCACGTGCGTGGCACCGCGATGAACCCGATCGACCACCCGCACGGCGGCGGCGAGGGCCGCACCAAGGGCGGCCGCCACCCGGTGAGCCCCACAGGCAAGAGCGCCAAGGGCGGCATGACCCGGCAGCGGCGGAAGCCATCGAACGCCGCCATCGTCCGGCGCCGCAAGTCGAAGCGTTACGGCGTGCAAAAACTAGTCAAAAAGTAGTTAAGGGGCTTTCGGCTGTTGGCTCTTGGCCATTAGCTGAGACCTATTTGTTTCCACGGAACAGCACGTAAGTAAAGCCCGGTGAGGCATTGGCTGCCGTCCCCTGAGCCAACCGCCAACAGCTAACAGCCCACAGCCAACAGCAAACGCCGCCCCATGAGCCGCTCCCTCAAAAAAGGCCCTTACGTCGACCCTAAGCTCTACCGCAAGGTGGAGAAGCAGAACGACGCGGGGACCAAAAACCCGATCACAACCTGGGCGCGGGCATGCACCATCCTGCCCGAGTTTGTTGGGCACACGTTCATGGTGCACAACGGCAAGGTTCACAACAAAGTCCAGGTTACCGAGGACATGGTGGGCCACAAGCTGGGCGAGTTCTCGCCGACGCGGACCTTCCGCGGACACGGCGGCAAGGGCAAGAAATAACGGGGCTGTTGGCTCTTGGCTGCCGGCTCTGGGCCAGCGGCGACAAACGTCCAACCAACAGCCAGCAGCCAGCAGCTCCCACGTACGAGCCAACCCATGGCATACAAAGCAACTCACCGCCACGCCCGGATCAGCGCCCAGAAGGTGCGTCCGCTGGCGGATTTGATCCGCGGGCAGAAGGTCGACGACGCCCTCACGATCCTAAAGTTCCAGCCGCACCGCGGTGCGCGGATGCTGGAGAAGGTGGTGGCCAGCGCGTTCGCCAACGCCGAGGACCGCGGCGTGCCCAACAAGGCCGGGTTGCGGGTTGTTGATGTCCGGATCGACGGCGGGCCGATGTTCAAGCGGATGCGGCCCCGCGCCCGCGGCATGGCCCACGTGATTAAGAAGCGGTTCAGCCACATCACTGTAGCGGTCGAGTAACCGGCAGACGCCCAACGCCGCGTGGCGACGCGGCCGGCCGGCACTGGGCACTGGGCACTGAGAACTCGGCACTGGGCACGGGTCACCTAACACAAACACGGCTTTGCACATGGGCCAAAAAGTAAACCCCATCGGCTTCCGCACGGGCATCATGCTCGACTGGAAAAGCCGCTGGTACGCCTCGAAGAAAGAGTTCCCGGCTCTGCTGATCGAGGACAAAAAGCTGCGTGACTACGTCACGAAGAAGTACAAGTTCGCCGGCATCCCCAAGGTGGAGATCGAGCGGACGCGTGACGAGGTCCGGGTGGTGCTGCACGCGGCCCGGCCGGGCGTGATCATCGGCCGCAAGGGTCAGCAGGTAGAGGTGCTGCAGGACGAGCTGCAGAACCTGATCGGCCGGCGCATCAACATCAAGATCGAAGAGATCGGCCGGCCGGAGATCCAGGCCCACCTGATCGCCGAAGACATCGCCGAGCAGCTGGGCAAGCGGATGGCCTTCCGTCGGGTGATAAAGCGGGCGCTGGAGTCCACCATGGAGGCCGGCGCCAAGGGCATCAAGGTGCAGCTGGCCGGTCGGCTCGGCGGCGCCGAGATGGCCCGGCGCGAGAAGCAGATCGCGGGCTCGATCCCGCTGAGCACGCTCCGCGCGAAGATCGATTACGGTTTCGTTGAAGCAAAGACCGCGCAGGGGCACATCGGCGTCCAGGTGTGGGTCAACCAAGGCGAGTACGAGGACCAAGACGATGGCGCTGATGCCCAAGAGGGTCAAGCACCGAAAAAGCCAAAGAGGACGTATAAAAGGTAACGC
>JBCCQL010000459.1:0-2835 GCA_039024355.1 Planctomycetota bacterium | reverse complement strand
TATGCTTATGACGGACGATCAATAGCGGAATCTCTGAATCTTTTCCTATCAGCTTTTCAGTAGTAGTACCGATTGGAAACAAAGCTGTAGGAGCTCGGCTTTCTTGACGTAGGTTTCTGTTGGCCAGGAGCCGCGCCGCCGCACCCCACGCGGCGGGCCCGCGGCGCCCAAACGGCCACCTTTTCCCGCGGCGCCTCCCCGGCCGCACCCGCCTTTTCACGCCGAGTTGTCCTGCCGCGCGTCGGCCCTTTCGGTGGGTCCCGCCTACGCAGGACGACACGCCCCAGCCGGGGCCGACCAGCCGCCCGCCTTCCCCTGTGCGCGGCCGGGACAGGAACGCGATCTATGTCGAAAGCCGCCCGCCGCAAAACCGCCGCCCGCCGCACCCAGATCGAGTCGCTCGAAGACCGCATGCTGATGGCGTTCGACGCGCTGGACGGCCTGCTGGGCGGGCTGGTGTCGCAGCACGGCGCCATCGATGAAGGGCCCGACTTCGTGCAGCCGCACGTAGTTGACCAGCCGCCAACGCTCGCCCACCACAGCGGCGGTCACGGCCTCGTCCATCACGGGCCCGCCGAGCACGGGCTGATGCACCACGACACGCCGGACGGCCTGCCGCCCGTGTCGCACCAGGCCGAGCGGTCGGCTGACTTTTGGCTCGACCCGGTCGGCGACCTGACCGGCGGCATCGAGACGACGCTGGGCGAGATCGAGCAGACGCTCAGCAGCGCGCACGGGCAGACCGGCCTGAACAACGTCCGCACGGACTACGGCTTCACCGGCGGCGGTCAAACCGTGGCGGTGATCGACTCCGGCATCGCCTACGACCACTACGCCCTGGGCGGCGGTTTTGGGGCGAACTACCGCGTGGTGGGCGGCTACGACTTCACCGGCGGCCAGGATTCCGACCCGTACGACGGCGGGCCCGGCGGGTCGCACGGCACGCACGTGGCGGGCATCGTCGGCTCGAGCGACAGCACCCACCAGGGCGTGGCGCCGGACGTAGACCTGGTGGGCCTGCGTGTGTTCGACGACAACGGCAACGGCTACTTCTCGTGGGTGGAGAACGCCCTGCAGTGGGTCATCGACCACCGCGAATCGTTCGAGAACCCGATCACCGCAGTCAACCTGTCGCTGGGCACCAGCTGGAACTCCGAGTCCATCCCGTCGTGGGCCATGCTGGAGGAGGAGTTCGCGCAGCTCGAAGCGGCGGGCGTGTTTATCTCGGTCTCGGCCGGCAACAGCTTCACCAGCTACGGCACGCCGGGCCTGAGCTACCCGGCGGCCAGCCCGCACGTGGTGCCGGTGATGTCGACCGACGACAGCGGCATGCTGAGCTACTTCAGCCAGCGGAGCCAGTCGGCCATCGCCGCGCCCGGCCGGTACATCTACAGCACGGTGCCCGACTACGCCGGCAACAACAACGGCGTGACCGACGACTGGGCCAACTTCTCCGGCACCAGCATGGCGGCGCCGTATGTCGCCGGGGCCAGCGTCCTGGTGCGCGAGGCGATGCAGTTCGTCGCCATGACGGGCATCAATCAGGACACCATCTACAACCACATGCTGGCGACGGCGGACTCGGTGTACGACTCGTCGACGGGGCTCAGCTACTCGCGGCTGAACGTCGAGGCGGCGATCGACGCCCTGATGCCGGTGGACGATTACGGCTCCACCGAGGCGACGGCCTACGACCTGGGCCAGATCACGGGCACGCTGGCCGGCCCCAGCCAGGCGAGCAGCAGCGTCATGCAGATGAACGGCGTCATCAGCACGCTGGACGACACGGACTACTTCACGTTCACCGCCGGCTCGACGGGCACCGTCACCTTCACGGCCAGCGGCGCCACGCACGACCTGGACGCCTCGTGGCAGGGCTTTGGCGGCGAGGGCTGGTCCCACGCGTCGGGCGACGCCTACACCATGCACGTCATCGCCGGGCAGCAGTACTCGGTCGCCATCTCCTCCACCGACGGCCTGGGCTACTACAACCTGGACGTCTCGGCGGAGGCCGCCTTCACGTTCACCGACTGGGGCGCCCTGGCCGGCCAGCAGACCTACACCGGCCTCGAGAGCAGCGGGGCGAACTGGTACCGCTTTGTCGTCGGGCAGGACGGGTACGTGACGCTCGACCCCGGCGCCGGCTCGACGGGCGACCTGGCGGCGATAAGCGTCTCGCTGCACGACGCCAACCAGAACGCCATCGGCGCCCAGAACGGCGCCTTCCGGATCGACCACTACGCCACCGCCGGCGACGAGCTGTACGTCCGCGTCGACGGCGACGCCAGCCAGATCGGCATCCGGCTGACCAACCTGGTGAGCGTCGCCGGGGCGGCGGTCACGGTCGCCGGCACCAGCGCGGCGGACGACCTCGCGTTCGCCGCCGGGTCGGGCAGCCACACGGTCACGGTCAACGGCCTCGCGTACAGCTTCGACAGCACGCAGCACACCAGCTTCAGCCTCGCCGGCGGCGGCGGGGCCGACGTGGTGACGCTCACCGGCGGCGCGGGTGACGACACCGCCTGGCTGGGCGGCGCCGCCAGCCTGACCGGCGCCGGCTACTCGGCAACCGCCACGGGCTACGCCCGCGTGAACGCCTACGGCGGCGCCGGCGGCAACGACACGCTGAACTTCCAGGACACCTCGGGCGACGACGTCGTGGCCCTCCGCCCCGGCCAGAACGACGCCTACATGGCCGGCGGCGGCGTCTTCGCCTACGCCTACGGCTTCGACCGGGTGAACGCCTACGCCACGGCCGGCGGGTACGACCGCGTCGACTTCCAGGACACCGCGGGCGACGACTCCGTGACGTTCCGCCCGCAGGAGAACGACGCC
>JBCCQL010000458.1:0-2835 GCA_039024355.1 Planctomycetota bacterium | reverse complement strand
GGCGCCCGCGGGGTCGGCGGCCGCCGCCTTCGCGGCCAGGCGTTCCGCCAAGTCACCGCCAAGGTCATCGGCGGGCGGGGGCGGCGTAGCGGGATCGGCCTTCGGCCGGGGGCCACGCGTGAGGATCAGGTCGAGGCTCTCGGCGTCGAGGTCGAGCGGGTCGAACGGCGCCGGCGGCGGTTCCGCCAAATCGTCCTGGACGGCCGCGTCCGCCGGCCGGCCGGCAGGCGGGGCGTTGTCCGCGGAGTCACTGGCCGATTGTGCGGATGCGTCTGTCGCGACCGCAGGCTCCGGATCGACAAGTTGGCCGGCTGTTGTTGGCGTGCTGCCAGGTGGCGGCTTGGGCATGCCCTCGGGTGGCAGCAGAGGCAACGCCGCACCACGCTCGGCGCCGCCTTCCGTTTGGCTTTCCGCTGTCGGTAGGTCATCCCCGGCCGGCGGCGGCTTGGGCAGTGCGGGCGGTTCGCCAGATTCGTTTGGGCTGGCGTTCGTCGTCGCGGCTTCCTTGCGGGCGGCTCGGCCCGGGACCGCCTGCGGCACGTCGACCGATTGCTGCGCAGCCGCGGCAGCCTGGGCCTGCCGTGTGCGGGCCGCTTGCTGCGATTGGTCGCCCCGCCCCAGCAACGCCCACGCGGCCCCGGCAATCACCAGCAGCCCCGCGCCGCCACCGGCGATGGCGACGCCTATCCACCGCCCGGCCACCTCGGCTGGCGCCGGGGCAACCACCGGCGGTTGATCGGGCAAGGCAGGCGCCTGCGTGGCGGCGTGTGGGGCAGCGGCGGCCGTTCCGCGCGCCGCCGCGGCTGGCTCCCCACGCTGTCCCGCGGCCGCCATCAGCCGGTCGAGGTCCTCCCCAAGGTCGTTGATCGAGCCGAACGCCGCCGCCGGTGGCGTAGCCGATGCCGGCGCGGCAGCCGCCTGCGGGCCCTCGCCCGGCGGCGGCGTCAGCATGACCATGCCGCCGCACTTTGGGCACGCATGGATCTGCCCGACGATCGATGCGTCGTTCACCCGCAGCCGCGAGTTGCACGTTTCACATTGGACGCGGAATGGACGCACGGACAGGGCGACAGGTGGAAGGTGGAAGGTGGAAGGTGGAAGGTGGCTGTCGCTTGTGGCGACTAACGCTCGGCGCGGGGCATCACGGCTGAAAAACCGAGGGCAACACCTCGCCACGCTTCGCGGCGGCGGCACGGGTGGTCACGTAGATCGTCTCTTTGCCGGTTGCGTCTGCACGAACGACATACACCAGCTTCTGCTTTGGGTCCGCGGGGCCGGCGGCGGTCTTGTCGGGGTTAGCCAAGCGGAGGATCTCGACCAGCACCGCCTCGGCAGGCTGCCGCTGAGCGTTCATGCCGAAGGACTGGTTCTTGGTGATGCCCTCCAATTGTAGGTCACCGCCGCGTATTACGACCGGCACGCCTATCTCCTCCGCTAGAAGCCGCAGGGCCGTTTCTAGTGTGTCACGCGGAAACGAAACGGTGGCGGTTTGCTTTAGCCGGTCCGCCGCCGAGGTGGGCGGGGCCGGCGTGGCCGCCAGGGCGGCTGTTCCGCCGGCGCCGGCCGACTGCTGGGCGAGCATCAAGTCGGCCGCCATCAGCAGGTTGTGCCCGGCGGCGGGCGGCAGGTAGCCGTTGAGCACCGCCTGGCGGCCCTCGACGCCCCACCGCGTGTACTCGGCCATGAGGCGGACCATCGCCGGCAGGTTGGCCACGATCCGGCGGCCGTGCGGATCGGGGTTGAGGTCGAGCACGGACAGTTGCAGGGCGCTAGGCCAGCTGGCCATCCGGCCGTCGAGCATGGCGCCCAGCTGCGTGGCGGTGGTCTCCACGGTCGAGGCGGCCCGCGCCTCCCAGTAGAAGCCGGCGTCCGTGAAGTGGACGCCGAGAAGCAGCCCACGCACGTCTTCGGGCAGCTGATCGAGCAGCGGCCCACGCAGCGCGGCGACGCCGCCCGACAAGATCGACTTTCCGCCGGTCAACAAGGAGCTTGGCGCCACCAGCAGCGAGGCGTGCCGGCTGCTGTCCGACGCCTCGACCAGCTGCTCCATCTCGCGTGTGAGAGGCGGCGCCAAGCCGCCCGACGCGGTGATCTCGCGAGCGGTTTCTGGTCGGGCGGCGGCCACACGATTCGGAGCGACCCGCACCACCGCCCACCCGCCGCGTGTGGCCAGCGTTTGAGGCGGCGCCCGCTCGCCCTCCGGCGATTCGCTCGGCGGCGCCGCAGCAAAATCGGCGACGCACGTTACGTCCATCTCGCCGGGGCGGGTGCCGGGACGCACCGCCAGGGTGACCCGCTCCGCCTCCGCGGGATCGACGCCCGCGGCAGCGGCGATCTGCTGAAGCATGCCCTGATAGACCGCGGCGATGCGGTTGTGCGTGATCCGCCCGTCGGCGGTGGCCTGCATCGCCCGGGGGCGGATCGAAGCCACCAGCCGAACGCCCGGCGGCAGCCCAGCGAGCGACAGCGGCTCGCCCTCGGTGGGCGGCTGCCAGAGCGTGCGGCCATCGTCTTCGACTAGCTGCGGGCCGTCGGGCTTGGAGATTGCATCTTCGGCCCGATCGGCAGGCGGCTTCGCCCGAGGCTTGCCGGCGTCACCGGCACGCTCCGGCCGAACCACGCCCGCGTTGCCGCCACGCGACTGGCCTGCCACGGCCGCGGGCGCCTCTGCCGCGGCCGCGGGCGCCGCTTTTCGCCCGGCCAGCTGGCTAATGGCGACACCCACAACCGCCACGCCCACCAGGCCAACAATACCACCCGTGATGAGCAGCTGCTTCTGCTGTCGGCCCATTCGCTTACCCATGGCCTCAGTCTAAGCCTTCGCCGCGGCGCCTG
>JBCCQL010000457.1:0-2842 GCA_039024355.1 Planctomycetota bacterium | reverse complement strand
GAACGTCACCTTCGCTGGCCCGTCGCCGAACTCGTGCACCACGTAGCAAGGCCGGGGGTCGCCGTCGCGTGGCTGGCCCACCGAGCCGACGTTGATCATGAATTTCGCGTCTTCGATGTGGTACGCGTACTCGGTCTCTTCGGGGCTGAGGAAGTTGCGCGACTCGGTGAAGACACCCGGCACGTGCGTGTGGCCCTGGAAGCAGCCGTGCGGGACAAGGCTGAACAGCTTGTCCATCTTCTTCTGGTTGTAGATGTCTTCGGGGAAGACGTACTCGTTCACTGGGTTGCGCGGCGAGCCGTGCACGTGCAGCCAGTCGTCGTCGCGGTGCACGCGGGGCAGGCTGCCGAGGAAGTCCCAGCGGGCGTCCAGCTTGTCGCGGTCGCCCGTTGCGTTCTCTAGCTGGTCGCGGGTCCAGAAGATGGCCCGCTCGGCGCCGCTGTTGAAGCCCTCCGGGTCAAACAGAGCCGCCTGGTCGTGGTTGCCCAGCAGGCAGAACTTGCACTCCTTGATCACCCGGTCCAGACACTCGCACGGGTTGGGCCCGTAGCCGATGATGTCGCCCAGGCAGACGATCTCGTCCACGGCTTGTGTGGCGATCTGGGCAAGCACGGCCTCCAGCGCTTCGAGGTTGCCGTGGATGTCGCTGATGATGGCCCGTTTCAACGCCGCCACGCCTTTCGTATCGGTCCGCTGTGCCGCTGCCGCGGGCGCCTGCTGCCGGGTGCGGCCCGCCTGCTCGGTTTGGCCACTAAGCCTAGATGGCGCCCAAACTTCGGTCAAGCACTCCGGCGGCCGCGTCAACCTTACGCCTTGCACTGCAGCGGAAGTAGCTTTGGTGTCGCCAACCGAGATGAGCGAATGCGATGGTTTGCCAGTCGCTCGCGGTGGTTGCCGCCCGCCGGGCGAGTATGCTGGGCGGCATGAAGCTCGTCGCGATCGAAACAGCCCACCCGCCGGGCAGCCTAGCCACGCTGGACACGCACGCCGGCGCGGCGCCAGCCGTGACGCCGCTCATGCTGCCCGAGGGCGAACGGACCGCGCGGTCGCTCGCCCCGGCGTTGCACAAGCTGCTACAGCAGAGCGGCTGGCGGCTCGAACAGCTCGACGCCGTTGCCGTGACCGTCGGCCCCGGCTCATTCACCGGCCTGCGGCTTGGCGTGACGTCGGCCAAGGCGCTCGCCTACGCGGCGGCCGCGGTGTGTGTGCCGGTTAACACGCTGGCGGTGCTGGCCGCCCAGGCGGGCGGGGCGGCGGGCTGGGCGGTGCTGGACGCCCACCGCGGCGAGCTCTTCGCCGCCCCGTTCGCGGGCCCCGGCCTAACCGGCGAGGTCGAGATCCTTGCCGAGGCGGCTTGGCTCGGCCGGCTCGCCGAGGGCGACACCGTCACCGGCCCCGTGCTCGGGCGCCTGCGGGACCGGCTGCCGCCCGGCGTCACGTCTGCCGACCCGGCAGACTGGCTGCCGAAGGCCGAAACGGTCGCCAAGCTGGCCACCGCGGCCGTCGAGGCGGGCGACACCGTCTCGCCCTTCGAGCTTCTGCCCGACTACTACCGCCCCAGCGCCGCCGAAGAAAAGCTGCTGGGCGGCGACGCGGCCAGCTGACCGCCCGCCGGCGTGGTCAGCCGATCTCGCTCAACGCCTCCTCGGCGGCGGCGATCGTCTCGTCGATGTCCTGCTCGGTGTGGGCGGCCGAGACAAACAGCGCCTCGTACTGACTGCACGGCAGGTACACGCCGCGGTGGATCATCGCCCAGAAGTAGCGGCCGAACCGCTCGGTGTCGCAGCGGCTCGCCTGGGCCCACGCGGTGACCGGCTCGGTGGAAAAGAACAGCGTCAGCATGCTGCCCACCCGGTTGAGCGTGAACGGCAGGCCCGAACGCTCGGCCGCCCCGCGTAGCCCCGCTTCGAGGCGGGCCGACAGCGCTTCCAGGCGTTCGTACGGCGGGTTGTCCCGCAGGGCGGCCAGCGTGGCGGCGCCGGCGGCCGTGGCCAGGGGGTTGCCGCTGAGCGTGCCCGCTTGAAACACCGGGCCCGCCGGCAGCACGTGGTCCATGATGTCGGCCCGGCCGCCGTACGCGCCGACGGGCAGGCCGCCGCCGACGATCTTGCCCAGCGCCGTGACATCGGGCTCGATGCCCAGGCGTTGCTGGGCGCCGCCGGGCGACAGGCGGAAGCCGGTCATCACCTCGTCGCACACCAGGATCGAGCCGTGTCGTTTGGTCGCATGCAAAGCGTCGATGAAGTCCGCCGTCGGGGTGACGACACCCATGTTGCCGCACACCGGCTCGAACATTACCGCGGCGATCTGCTCGCCCCGCTCGGCGAACAGGCGCCGCAGCCCGTCGGCGTCGTTGTAGGCCATGACGATGGTGTCCTTGGCCGTCCCTGCGGTCACTCCGGGCGAGTTCGGCACGGCCAGCGTCGCGGCCGCGCTGCCGGCGGCCACCAGCAGGCTGTCGACGTGGCCGTGGTAGTTGCCGGCGAACTTGACAATCAGGTCACGCCCGGTCGCGCCGCGGGCCAGGCGGATGGCGCTCATCGCCGCCTCGGTGCCGGAGTTCACCAGCCGCACTTTTTGGATGCTGGGCACCAGCTGGATGATGAGCTCGGCCAGCTCGCTCTCGCCGACGGTCGGCGCCCCGTAGCTGGTGCTCCGCTCGGCAGCGGTGCGGATCGCTTCGACCACCGGCGGGAAGGCGTGGCCCAGGATCATCGGCCCCCACGAGCCGATGAAGTCGATGTACCGGTTGCCGTCCAGGTCCCAGAGGTAGGCGCCCTCTGCCCGGTCGATAAACAGCGGCTCACCGCCCACGGCGCCGAACGCCCGCGCGGGGCTGTTC
>JBCCQL010000456.1:0-2846 GCA_039024355.1 Planctomycetota bacterium | reverse complement strand
GCCGCCGGCGTCGGCGCCCGTAACGCGGGGGCCGGGCTCGGCTTCAACCCGCGCAACCTGAGGGGCCAGACGAGCGTCTCGCTGCTGACGCTGCCGGCCGAGTCGCCCCTGCCCAACGTGCTGGGGGCGCCCTTCACCAGCCAGTTCGCCACGGCCATCTACAACGACCGGCCGCAGGTGTTCCAGCACGACGGCCGCACGGTCCGCACGCCCGACGTCGAGTTCTTGCCGCTGGGGTCCGGCGGCGGCGGCATCACCCGGCGGGCCGAGATCACGCTCACCCCGCCGGAGGCCTTCGCCACCGCGCCGGTCTACATCCCGGACTTCACCGTGATCCTCGACGGCGGCGAGCCCCACCAAAACCCCACCGCGCACACCCTTCTTAGCGGAGGCAGCGTCAGCGCCGGGGCGATGTTCCTGAGCGTCGACATCGAGGACGAGGGCGAGCGGCTCGAGCGGTTCGACTTCTTCTTCGACACCGGCGCCGACGTCACCGTGGTGTCGGAACTCAACGCCGCACGGCTGGGCTTCGACGTCGTGCTGGACGAGCCGGAGTTTAGCGTCGCGGTGATCGGCTCCGGCGGCCTGGTGGGCGACGTGCCGGGCTTCTTTGTCGATGAGTTCGAGGTCGAGACCGTCGGCGGGCCGCTGGTGGTGCGAGACCTGCCGGTCATTGTGCTGAACGTGACCAACGCCGGCGCTCCGGGCAACATTGTCGACGGCATCGTGGGCACCAACGTCTTCGCCGGCCGCAACCTGGTGATCGACCCGGCGCCGTCGCTGGGCGGCGGCGGGGCCGGGCCGCAGCTCTACATCAGCGACCCGGTCACCACCGATCGCGACTGGTCCGCCGCCACGCCTACGGGCGCCTGGGACGCCGGCGGCAGCTGGTCGCCTACCGGCGCCCCAGACCTGCTTTCGGTCGCCCGCGTGCACCACAGCGCCGGCGGCGATCAATCGGCCGTCGTCTCGGCGTACGCCGAGGCGTGGTCCGTCAGCATCCAGGGAGGCGCCCTCGGCGAGCAGATGACGCTCGACATCGCCGGCGGCGTGCAGCTCACCACCTTCTCCGGCGTCGACCTGCTGGATGGCGGCGTGCTGAGCCTGGGCCCCGGCGCCGTCCTCGACACCCAGTTTGTCGAGATGCGTGGCGGCGTGCTCCGCGGCGACGGCGTCATCAGCACCGGCAACGGCGAGATCCCCGGCCAGGTTGAGAACAACGGCGGCGTGGTGGCGCCGGGCGTCGGCGTCGGCACGCTAGAGATCGTCGGCCGCTTCTCCGCCGCCGCTACCGGCACGCTGGCGATCGAGATCGGCGGCCTGCTGGCCGGCGCCGAGCACGACCAGCTGAGGGTCGATGGCGGCGTCGCCCTCGGCGGCACGCTCGAGGTGTCGCTGGTCGATCTGGGCGCCGGCCTCTTCGCGCCTGTGGCGGGCGATCAGTTCACCATCCTGACGGCCAGCGAGGGCTTGGGCGGCGAGTTCGCATCGCTCGACCTGCCGGCCGACTTCGCCTGGGACGTGCTCTACAACGCGACCAGTGTCGAGCTGGTGGTGCTAGGCCCGGCCGGCCTGCCGGGCGACTTCAACGCCGACGGCCGCGTCGACGGGGCCGACTACGCCGCTTGGCGGAACGCCCCGCAGCTGTACGCGGCCGACGCGCTGCAGACGTGGCGTGCGAACTTCGGCGCCACGCGTGACACGCCGGCCGCGGCGTCGGCGCCCGAGCCCGCCGCCGCGTGCCTGCTGGCTGCGCCCATCGCCCTGCTAGCCGCCTGCCGCCGGCCGCGTGGCGCCGCCATCCGCCGGTCCGGACGCCTGCTATAATGCCGTCGGGACGGGGCACGGCACACCAGGCGTAGGCGGCTCGATGGTCAAGTTCGGCGACTTCTTCAAGTCGATGCTCGACAGCGGCAAGGTCGATATCGGCCGGCGGTACGAGATCATGCGTGCCGCCGTGTCGGGCACGATGTCCGACTTCCACATGGCCCGCGACCGCGAGACGGACCAGATCGTCGGCCTGAAGATCCTGGACAAGAAGAAGACCGAGCAGCTGGAGGCCCGCTTCCGGGGGCTGAACAAGCCGGCCGAGGGGGTGATCGCCGTCCAGTTTGAGCACCCGCGGATCGTCGCCACGCACTCCTACGGCGTGACCACCAAGGACGAGCAGTTCATCGTCATGGAGTTCCTGGACGGGCCGGGGCTCAACTCGCTGATCATCGGCCGCCGCCCGCTGCGGGACGGCAACCGGCTGACGCTCATGCGGCAGGCGCCCGAGGCGCTAGCCGTGGTGCACAACGCGGGGTTCATCCACCGCGACGTCTGCCCGCGGAACTTCGTGTGCACCAAAGACGCCGCGTCGCTCAAGCTGATCGACTTCGGCCTGACGGTGCCCGCCGAGGGGCAGTTCATGCAGCCCGGCATCCGCACGGGCACGCCCAACTACATGGCGCCGGAGGTGGTCCGCCGCCGGCCTACGGACCACCGGCTGGACATCTTCGCCTACGGCGTGTCGATGTACGAGCTGTTCGCGTTCGACCTGCCGTGGTCGCGTGGCACGGACGGCCTGGCCGCCATGAGCCACGGCGCCTCGACGCCGCCGCCGGTCTCGGCGGCCTACCCTAAGATCAACCCGGCGCTCGAGGCGTTGATCATGCAGTGCATCGAGGCGGAGCCCGACGCCCGCCCGCGGTCGATGGACGCCGTGCTCAAGTCGCTCCGCCGGCTCAAGCACGAAGACGCCGCGTAGCGCGAGCAAGAGCGGATTCGGAGATGGTGTGAGCGCCTCGGCGAGGCGGACGCTGGCGTGGCGCGGAGGCCGAAGCAGGCGATGTGGTGCATCGGCG
>JBCCQL010000455.1:0-2860 GCA_039024355.1 Planctomycetota bacterium | reverse complement strand
GACCGAGCCGGGCGGCGCGCTCGTGGCGCCGCACACGGGTGTTGGCGAAGCGGGCGCCACGGTCGGGACCGATGCCGACGACGAACACGCCCCCGCCACCCCCACCCCGTTCGTGTTGGGCATGGCGCCCGTCTCCAACGACCAGGGCGTGCAGGGCGTGGTGGAGGTGTTCCAGCGTCCGGGCGCCCGGCCCGACACGCAGCGTGGCTACCTCAACTACCTGCTGAAGACCTGCGACCTGGCGGGCGACTACCTCCGCAGCCGCCGGCTGGTGCACCTGGCGGACAAGCAGAGCCTGTGGGAGCAGCTCGAGTCGTTCACCCGCACAGCGCACGAGAACCTGGACGTCCGCGAGTCCGCCTACACGATCGCCAACGAGGGGCGGCGGTTGATCGGCTGCGACCGCGTGACCGTCGCCGTGCAGCGGGGCAGCCGCGTGGCGATCGAGGCAATCAGCGGGCTCGACACGTTCGACAAGCGGAGCAACGCCGCCCGGCTGCTGACCAAGGCGGCCCGCGCGGTGACCAAGACCGCCGAGGACGTCTGGTACAGCGGCGATACGTCGGACTTCGCCCCGCAGGTCGAGCGGGCGATCGACGCCTACGTCGACGAGTCGAACACCAAACAGATGGCCATCCTGCCGATGGTTGTCCGCGAGAGCGACGACCCCAACCCCGAAGACAAGCGCAAGCGTCGCAAAGGCCCGCCCAAGGTGCTCGGCTGCCTGATCGTCGAGCAGATGGTCGACAGCACCACGCCCGAGGGCTACCGCCAGCGGGTGGACGTCGTGCGGGCGCACAGCACCACGGCCATCGGCAACGCGCTGGAGCACGAGGGGCTGTTCCTCATGCCGGTGTGGAAGCTGCTGGGCCGGGCGATGTGGCTGTTCCGCGGCCCGGCGCTTCCGAAGACGGCCGCCGCGCTGCTGGCCGCCGGTGGCCTGCTGGCGGCGGCGTTGCTGGTGCCGACGGACTTCACCGTGCAGACCACCGGCGAGCTCAAGCCCAAGCGTGTGGCCAGCGTCTTCGCCCAGGTGACCGGCGACGTGAAGGCGGTGCTCGTCAAGCAGGGCCAGCGGGTGCGTGCGGGCCAGGTGCTGGTCGAGCAGCAGAGCCTCGAGCTGCAGAAGCAGTTCGTCGACATCAAGGGCCAGATCGCCGAGGCGGTGAGCCAGCAGCGGACGCTCCGCGAAGAAGCCATCGAGGGCGCCACGCCGCAGGACCGCTACCGCGCCGCCGCGGAGCTCGCCCAGATCGACACCCGCGTCGAGTGGCTCCAGCGGCAGCTGCAGGTGCTCGGGCGGCAGCAAGAGAAGCTCACCGTCCGGGCGCCCGCCGACGGCCAGGTGATCGACTGGAAGGTCGATGAGAAGCTCACCAGCCGGCCGGTCCGGCAGGGCGACGTCATCATGGAGATCGCCGACCCGTCCGAGGGCTGGCTGGTGGAGCTCTCCGCCCCCGAGAAGCGGATGGGCCACATCGCTCGCACGTGGAACCAGCTGCAGGCCGCCGGCGGTGAAGAGCCGCTGCGCGTCGAGTTCTACCCGGCCACGCACCCGGAAGAGGCCTTCGAGGGACGCGTCGTGAAGATCGACACTACGGCCGAGGCGCGGGGCGAGGAGGGCAACACCGTGCTGATGACCGTCGAGTTCGATCAGCAGGAGTTTTTGAGCATCGTCACGGAGCCCAAGCTGGGCGCCGGCGTCCAGGCCAAGGTGTACTGCGGCACCAGCTCTATCGCCTACAAGTACACGCACGACATGATCGACGCGATCCGAGCCGCGTACTTCCGTTACAAGCCCTGACGCCCGACCCAAGACCCGACCAGTAAACCCGACAACCGCGCACACGCCGCGGCCCGCCCACCAACCGCGGCGCCGCGGGAGACCCGACCCCACGCCTTGGAGTTTTGCGATGGCAACCGCCAGCCCGCTTTACGTTTTTCCCCGCCGCCGCGTGATGAAGATCGGCGCCGCGCTGCTGGCCGCCGCGGCCGCTGCCTCGCCCGCCGTGGCGGAGGACTACACGCCGGCCGAGACCTGGCCGCTGGACCTGGTGGACGACCTCGAGCTGCACGCCACCGAGGCGGGCATCCTCGACTTTGTCGGCGTGAAGGAGGGCGCCCGCGTCCGGGCCGAGGACGTGCTGGTGAAGATCGACACCCGCCAGGCCGAGAAGGCCCGCGACGTCGCGCGGCTGGCCCTGCGGGCGGCGGTGGAGCTGGCGCGTGATGAGATCGAGATCACCTACGCCAAGGCCGCCGCCGACGTGGCGATGTCGACCCTGCAAGAGCTGCGGGAGACCAACGCGCGGGTCCAGGGCGCGGTGACCGAGGCCGACGTCCGCCAGGCGCGGCTCGACCACCGGCGGTCGATCCTGGCGATCGAGAAGGCGGAGAAGGACAAGATGATGGCCGGCTTCGACGCCCAGACCAAGATGGCGGAGCTGCAGGCCGCCGAGCTGGCGATCGAACGCCGCACGCTGCGGGCGCCATTCGCCGGCATGGTGCAGCGGATCGTGCGGGACGAGAAGGAGTGGGTCAACCCGGGCGACCCCATCCTGCGGCTGATCCGGCTGGACACGCTGCAGGTAGACGTGCTGGTGCCCATCGCCGACCACGCGCCGGCCGACCTGGACGGCTGCGAGGTCACGGTCAGCGTCGCCGCCGGCGGCGGGCGGACCGTCACCGCCACCGGCCGCGTCGTGTACATCGACCCCATCCTGGTGCGTGGCGTCCAGGGCCAGCAGGCCGTCGTGCGGGCGGAGATCACCAACCGCGAACAGAACGGCCGCTGGGCCGTGCTCCCGAAGATGAAAGCCCAGATGACCATCCACCTAGGCACCGGCGCCGCGGCGGCGAG
>JBCCQL010000454.1:0-2861 GCA_039024355.1 Planctomycetota bacterium | reverse complement strand
CCCCCCGCGGCGACGCCAGCTATCGCTCCCCCTGCCGCCCGCGGGGGTCCCCGGCCCGGTGTTGGGCCTGCGTGGGCGTCAATGACCCCACCCGGCCACGGGCGTGCGACGCCGGCCCGTTCAGCTGCGAGGCGGCGAGCAGGTCGGTCGTTACGAGCAGCGCTGTCATCCGAATGTCCTCCGTGGCTGCAACGTGCGTGGTGGCCTTCCAGCACAATCCAGCTGGCGCCGGCCACGCCCGCCAGCAGAAGGCTAGTCGGGGACGCCCTAGGGCGTGGCGATCATGTGGGCGTCGAGCGCTTTCTGCAGCTTCTCTCGGCTCTCGATCAGGTGGGCCCGGGTGTAGGCGTCGAGGTTCTCTTGGTTCTCGAGCGCGTCGGCGAACTGCTGGGCCAGGTCTCGCAGCTTGACGTAAGCCAGCGTCTGGCAGTCTTGCGGGGCGTCGCCGCCGTCGAGGGCGAGCTTCACCAGCCGCTTCAGCAACGCCCGCTGCAGGTTGCGCTGCAGGCTCGAGACGGCCGGCTTGCGGACCGTGTAGCCCTGGCCCTCGGCCGCGGCCGACACCGAGGCGAACACGGCCTGCGTGGCGCCGTCGATCAGCTCGGCGGTGGTGAAGACGTCTTGCTCTGCGCGGGCCTTCAGCTCCGAGTCGTGCAGCCGCGTCAGCGTGAGCGGCGACACCAGCTGGTCCAGCACCCGCTCCTGCCACATCAGGATGACCTCGTGCACCGGGTAGTCGTGGCGGTCGGGGATCGAGGTCCCCCAGTGGTCCCACCGCGAGGCGATGAGCTTGCTGTACAGGCCGGGCGGCACGTCGAAGGGGGCGTCGCTGAAGACCTGCTCGGCGATCAGCTTCATGGCGGCCCGCTGACGCTCGGCGTCGACCTCGATGAAGGGCTCCGCGGCGTTCTTGTCGCCCTTGTGGCTGCGGCTCACGTACACGCCGCCGACGTAGCGGGAGGCCATGAACATCGCCCGGCCGTAGGTCCGCAGCAGCACGCCAAACGCCCGGCGGGCACGCTGGTAGCCCTCGCCCTCGTCGATCAGGTCGTCGACGATGGTCGGCATGGTCTGCTGGACCAGGGCCGCCTGCCGCTGGGCGTAGGCGATCAGGTCGTTGCTCATGTCGAAGCGGTAGCTGTGCGGGTCGGGGTCGATGCCCCGGGTGTCTTCGTCGGTGCCGTAGGCCAGGCCCGGCTCGCCGCTGCGTGCGGCGATCGCCGCCAGGCCGTTGGCCTCTTCCTCGAGCGGCTTGTACCCGTACTCGATGGCCCAATAGTCGTAGGGGCCGATGGTGGTGCTGTAGTAGTCGCCCTGCTCCTCGCTGGAGAGGGCGAAGTTCGGCGGGCAGTAGTCCATGACCGACGCCGCCAGGCCCGTCTTGTTGGTCTTCGAGACGTCGTTGATCTCGTCCATGCTGTACAGGGTGCTGGCCTTGAAGTTGTGCCGCAGCCCGAGCGTGTGGCCGACCTCGTGCATGGTGACCTCTTTCAAGGCCTGCATGATGAGCTTCTCCATGTCTTCGTCGGACCGCGTGCGGGGCCGGGCGGCGGCGATCGTGGCGCCCAGGGCCAGCTGCTGCCCGACGCCCGAGCGGAGGTTGCACCCGCACCGCCCGTTGCGGCAGCGGAGGGGGCCGCCGTGCCGTGCCTGCTGCGCGCGGTAGCCGGCCAGGTCGAGCGGCCCGCCGGTCATGGCGGCGATGCCCTCGGGCGTGAAGGTCTCGTACCGGCTGTCCCAGTACTGCACAAAGTCGGCGTCGAAGATGATGTCCGCGTCCAGGATCTCGCCCGTCAGCGGGTTCACACGCGAGGGGCCCATGGCGAACCCTGCGCTCGACGTAATCCAGCGGAACGTGTTGTAGCGGACGTCGCCGGGCTCCCACGTGGCGTCGTCCGGCTGCTGCTCCACCTGGATGGCGTCGTAGAAGCCGGCGGCCTCGAACGCCTTGTTCCACTCGGCGATGCCGTCGCGGATCGGCTTGCGGTACTTGTACGGGATGGTCTTCTCCAGCCAGAACTTGATCGGTTTCTTTGGCGGCGACTTGTCCGCCTCGGGGTCGACCTTCTGCAGGTTCCACCGGTTGATGTAGCGGACAAACCGGTCGTCTCTGTCCTTCTTCGAGAAGTCTTTGATGACCGTCAGGAAGTAGCCGATGCGGTCGTCGGCCAGGCGGGGCTTGAAGCTGGTCTCCGGCAAGCGGCTGATCGAGTAGTGCACGTTGACCGTCAGGCCGCGCGAGTCCGGCACGGTCTCCAGGTACTCCCGCCCGCTCGAGGCGTAGGTCGCCGCGACCTCGATCTCGACGTTCCGGTCGAAGCCCTTGACCTCGGCCCACGTCGACTTGCTCTGCGAGAACGCGAAGCCCGGCAGGACCTGCGAGATCTGCGGCAGGTCGCTCATGAAGACGCTGGCCAGGTCCACCACGTACGACCCGCTGGGGCCGCGCCCCTGGATGGGCAGGCTGAACAGCACGCTGTCGGTGTAGGCGAGTTCGACCGCCTTCTGGCTGGGGCTGCCGGAGTCCGCCCGGAAGCGGACGTTGCGGCGCACCAGGTGGATGCGGTCGCCCCGCTTGCGGAACTGCCAGACGCCCTCATCTCCAAACCCCCAGCTGTACCCGCCCAGCAGCGGGTCTTGCCCGATGCCGCGGGCGATGGTGACCAGCACGATGAAGTCGCTGTCCATGTCGGCGGGCTTGAGCTCGGCCAGCAGCTTCATGTCGCCGCGGTACAGGGTGAGCATGCCGTCGACCTTGGTCAGGTCCTTGGTCAGCACCGCCAGCGGCGGGTACTTTGGCTTCTCCCCGTCGGCCCCGTCTGCGGCCCCGTCGGCGGCGCCGTCAGCTCCGCCGGCTTGTT
>JBCCQL010000453.1:0-2874 GCA_039024355.1 Planctomycetota bacterium | reverse complement strand
AGCTGCTGCCGTACCAGCGGAAGGACTTCGAGGGCATCTTCAAGGCCATGAAGGGGCTGCCGGTCACCATCCGGCTGCTCGACCCGCCGCTGCACGAGTTCCTGCCCCACGACAAGAAGGGCCAGGCCGACGTCGCCCGTGTGCTGGGCATCAAGCCGGCCGAGGTCGAGCGGCGCGTGGCCCAGCCGCACGAGCTGAACCCGATGCTCGGCCACCGCGGCTGCCGCCTCAGCATCACCTACCCCGAGATCCTGGTCATGCAGGTGACGGCCATCGCCGAGGCCGCCATCAACTGCCGCAAGAAGAAGATCGACGCCAAGCCGGAGATTATGATCCCGCTGGTCGGCACCGTGAAGGAGCTGGCCATGCTGCGGGAGCTGGCCGAGAAGACGGTGGCCGAGGTCAAGGCCGCCAAGAAGTTCACCAGCGACCTGGGCGAGCTAATCGGCACGATGATCGAGATCCCCCGTGCGGCCCTCACCGCCGACGAGGTGGCGACCCAGGCAGACTTCTTCAGCTTCGGCACCAATGACCTGACGCAGATGACTTTCGGCTACAGCCGGGACGACGTGAACGGATTCCTGCCGGACTACCTGGGGCAAGAGATCTTGGCGAAGGACCCGTTCCAGTCGCTCGACGCCTCGGGAGTGGGCCAGCTGGTCGAGATGGCGGTCGCCAAGGGGCAGTCCGTCAACAAGAAGATCAAGCTGGGCATCTGCGGCGAGCACGGCGGCGACCCGGCGAGCATCGACTTCTGCCACAAGGTCGGCCTGCAGTACGTCTCGTGCAGCCCGTTCCGCGTGCCCATCGCGCGGCTGGCGGCGGCCCAGGCGGCGCTGGCGAGCAACGGCAAGTGAGGCGCCCGGCCGCCGCGTGCAAACTAGACGCCGCGGCGGGGCCGACGGTCATGCCCGCCAGCCAAAACTGTCAACGAGGTTGACGTGCAGCCGGACAGGCTCCGCAAGATGATCGCCGCCGGCCCGGTCAAGCTGAAACTCAACAGCGGCGAGACGCACGTCCTGCAGTCGCCGGAGACGACCATCGTGTCGGACTTTGAGATCGCCACGCTGATGCAAGGCAAGCGTGGGCTGTACGCCGGCTATATCGCCATCGACGCAATCTCAACGGCGATCCCGGTCGCCGAAGGCGTCTAGCCGTCGCTCAGGCAGCCGGGCGTGCTAGGTCGGCGGTCAGGGCTGTGGCCGCTCAGCCCGCGCGGCGGGCCTCGGCTGCCGTTTCGTCCACGCCGTCACGCAGCACCCGCAGCGTGGCGCCCGGCGGCATCCGGCGCTCGCGGGCGAATCCCCGGTCGCCCCCGCGGAAGAACGGCGCGAAGTCCGCGGCCGGCCCGGCGGCAAACGCCGCGTCGAGCGCCGCTAGGCGGCCTTCCAGGGGCAGCCCGCTGCGGTAGATGATCTGGTAGGCGGCCTTCACCTGGCGTACCTCTTCCAGGCCCAGCCCGGCCCGGCGGAGGCCCACCTTGTTCAGGCCAACCACGCTGCCGGTGCCGCCGTCGATGGTGACAAACGGCGGGATGTCCTGCGTCACGCGGGCCATGCCGCCCACCATCGCGACGCGTCCGATGCGGCAGTGCTGGTGGACGGCGGCGCCGCCGCCCAGGTAGGCGCGGTCGCCGATGGTGACGTGCCCGGCCAGCATCACGTTGTTAGTCAGCACCACGCGGTTGCCGATCACGCAGTCGTGCGCCACGTGCGAGGCGACCATCAGCAGGCAGTCGCTGCCGACGCGTGTCTCGCCCGTCGCGGTCATCGCCCGGTGGAGGGTGACGTTCTCGCGGATGATGTTGCGGTCGCCGATCGTCAGCGGGCCGGGCGATTCGATGTGTTGCAGGTGCTGCGGCACGCCGCCCAGCACGGCGCCCTCGGCCACTGTGTTGTCGGCCCCGAGCGTGACGCCCGACTTGACGACGGCACGCGAGGCGATTGTGCAGCCCGGGCCGACGACGGCCCCCGCCTCGATCACGGCGAAGGGCCCCACCTCGACGCCGGGCCCGATGCTGGCGCCCGGCTGAACCACGGCAAGCGGGTCGATCACTGGCACGGCGCGTCCCTGTCTAACGCAAGCCGCCCGCGACGCACGCGGCGCCCCGGGTGCTTTGGGTGTCCGGCACACGGTCCGCCTGCTCAGGCGGGACCGGGCTGTGGCCGGCTGAAGCTGAAGTCCACCGTTTCGGGTTATCGGCCCCGCGGCGGAATGGTGCTTAGCGGGAAATTCCGATTCTGCGGCGAAACCGGCCCGCCGGCCAACAGGCAGCGGTCCCCTGCCGGCGGGCGTGTCTCGCCCTACAATGGCGGCGCCGACGCTGCAGCAGCCCGCACGCCGCAGCGGTAAACGCCACCCGCACACCACTAGGCCAACCCAACATGCCGACCACCACCGAACTGTACGACGAGGCGGACAAGCTCAAGGACGCGGGCGACCTGGACGCCGCCGTCGCCAAGCTGCACGAGGCGCTCGAGCTGGACGCCGACTACGCCCTGGGGCACTCGGCCCTGGCCGTGGTAGAGCAGCGACGCGGCAACCACGAGAAGGCGATCGAGCACGCCAAGCGCGTGACCGAACTGCAGCCGGACGACGCCTTCAGCTTCACGGCCCTGAGCGTCACCTACCAACGCGCGTACGCCGGCATGGGCGAGATGAGCTACATCCAGCTGGCCGAAGACGCCATGGCCAAGAGCCGCGAAGTTGAGATGAACCGCGGGTAGATCGGCCGTTAGCGGCGGCGTCGCGTGGCGTATGGCATCGACGTAGCTCGTGCGTGAGTGGGCCCGCGTTCCAGGGCGGTTCCTTTAGCCGGCGACCTACGCGTCGCCGGATGAAGCGGGTACCCGGAGTCTCCGGCGACCCGGAGGT
>JBCCQL010000452.1:0-2881 GCA_039024355.1 Planctomycetota bacterium | reverse complement strand
CTACCAACAACGCCGCAGCGGCCGGCGCCGATCCAGGCATGCCCTTGGCACGGCCGCGGGATCCGCGTGACGCCGGGCCGCCGCCCCAACGCCTGCCGCCCATCACGCCATCCGCAGCGCGGCTTCTACGTCGACTGCCCGATCCAGCGGTCGCTGCCAACGCGGCGGCGCCCTTGGCAGGCGCCACGCCGCTGCAGCCGGGCACGCTGGGCGTCGCCTGGTGGGGCGGCCTGGTAGGCCAGCCGCTGCGTGGTGATGGCCGGCCCGTCGCGCTCGACCTCCCCGCGTTGATGGAGGCGACGCTGCGGTGCTCGGCACGGGTGGCGGCGTTCGAGTCGCGGCGGTGGGCCGTTGCCGAGGAGACCACCATCGCCGAGGCCGCCTTCGACCCAACGACGTACGCCAACACGCGCTTCGACGACACCAGCGACCCGGTTGGCAACGCGTTGCAGACGGGCGGCCCGCCCCGGCTCAACGAACACATCTGGAACGGCGAGGCGGGCCTCCGGCGCCGGCTGACCACCGGGGCGAATGTGAGCCTCGGCCAGCAGCTCGGCCACTGGAACAGCAACTCGCTGTTCTTCACGCCGAACAACCAGGGCTCGTCGCGGCTTGGCATGCAGCTCTCGCAGCCGCTGCTGCGTGGGCGGGGGCGGGCGTACAACCTGAGCTTCGTGGTCGAGACCTCCCTGGCCGGCGAGCGTGCGGCGGCCGACTACCTGCTCGCGTTGCAGTCGCAGCTGGCCGAGGTCGGCGCCGCGTACTGGTCCCTCACCGAGCGGCGGGCCGTGCTGCTTCAGGTGCAGCGGCACGTCGAGCGTGCGGCCGCTATCGCCGACGAGCTGGAGGGCCGGCGTGGCCTGGACACCGTTGAGAGCCAAGTGCTGCGGGCCCGGGCCGCCGTGGCGACTCGGCGTGTCGAGCTCGCCCAGGCGGCGGCCGACATCCGCAACCTCGAGGCCCGCATCCGCACGCTGACCAATGCCGACCGGCTGCTGGGCCCGGCGGCGGTTGAGATTGTGCCGACGCAGCAGCCCCCGCCCGAGGCGATCACCCCGGGCGACGAGGCGTCGCTCAGGCGCCACACCGCCGCGGCGCTGCGGCGGCGGCCGGAGCTGATCGGCCTGATCGCCGACGCCGAGGCCGCCGGCATCCGCGTCGCCCAAGCCGAGCACGAGCTGCGGCCAACGCTAGACCTGGTCGCCGAGGCGTTTGTCCGCGGCCTGGACGGCGGGTCCGACGTGGGGACCTCCTTCCTGCGGCAGTTCAACACCGGCGCGCCGGGCTACGGGCTGGGGGTAGAGTTCGCCGCCCCCATTGGCAACCGGGCGGCCAAGGCATCGCTCCGGCAACGCCGGTTCGAGGCGGCCCGCGTCGCCGGGCTGATCCGCGAGCAGGTTGAGCTGGTGCGTGCCGAGGTCGAAGTCGCCGCGCGCAACCTCCGCGTCGCTGATCAGACACGCCGCGGCCGACGCGACTCGCTCCTGGCCGTGCAGAAGGACCTCGCCTACGTCACCGATCGTTGGCGGTCGCTCCGCGGCGACACGCGGCTCGGCCGGTTGCAGCTGGAAGACCTGCTGGCCGCCCAGGTGCGGCTGCTTGACGAGGAAAAAGCGTTGGCGGCGGCCGAGGCCGCCGTCGGCGCCGCGGCTGTGGAGCTGCAGCGCGCCTCGGGAGGGTTGGTGCAGGCGTCGCCGCGGTAGGCGTTACAACCGGCGCCGCCGAACCGCCGGGTTTGCAATTTGCATCATCGGCTCGGGGGCAACCGGTCGGGCATGGCGTAGGTTTCCGGGAAGCGACACCCGGAGCCATCGGCCATGCGTCTGTTAGGAAAAATCGTCATCCCCGCCTTGGCGTGCCTCGCCGCGGCCGCCGGCCCATCGCCGGCGTGGGGCGTGCTGATCGAGGGTTTTACGCACCCGTGCCGCACCGCCGACGTGGCGGCGGCCACCTCAGGCGTAGTCGTCCGCGTGGCGACCGTCGAGGGGCAGCGTGTCGAAGCGGGCGCGCTGCTCGGCAAGCTGGACGACGCGGTGCCGCAGGCGTTGCTGCAGTCCGCCAAAGCGGCCGCCGAGTCCAGCAGCGAACTCCGCTACGCCGAGGCCGAGTCCGCCCTGGCGGCCGACCGGCTGCAGGCGATCGAAGGCCTGCACGCCCGCGGGCACGCGACGCCGGACGAGTTGCGGCGCGTCCGCCTCGAGGCAGACCTCGCGGCGGTGCGTGTCCAGGCGGCGCGGGAGAAGGCGTGGCTCCGCGAGCTCGAGGTCCGCAAACTGTCGCTGCAAGCCAGCCGGTGCGTCCTGCGGGCGCCCTTCGCCGGCGTGGTGGTCACGGTTGAGAAGACGGTCGGCGAGTACGTCGGGCCGATCGACCCCGTCTTCTGCCGCCTGGCAGACACAAGCGAGCTCTCCGCAAAGTTCTTCGTGCCACACGACACGCTAGGCGGGCTGTCGAGCGGCGATACGGCTGAGGTCCGGTTCCCGGACTCGGGGCGTGTTGTCACCGGCAGTGTCTTGGTGTCGCCCCTGCCGAACGGTGAGAGCGGCACCACCGAAGTCAGCGTGACGCTGCCCAACGGCGATGGCACACTCGACGCCAACCGGCGTTGCCAGCTCGCTCTGCAACGCGGCAGCGATTCGTCCGGGGGCGTGCCCGGGCAAGCCGCAGTGTCACGCGAACTACGTAGCCCCTTCGCGAGCAGCCCCGTCGCGGGCGGCCCGATGGTAGGCGGCGATGCACGGCGTTCGACCTCGACGGACGGCCTATGAACGCGCCGCCCCGCCAGCGAACCGATGCAGCCCCACCGCGTGCAGGGTCGAGACCGCCGGCCGGTCAGCCGCCACGGCTTCCGCTGGCGGGCTTCGCCGCCGCAATCGCCGCG
>JBCCQL010000451.1:0-2889 GCA_039024355.1 Planctomycetota bacterium | reverse complement strand
GCGTTGCCGAAGCCCTCGTACAGGCTGGGGTAGGTGATGAAGTCGGCGTGCAGGTAGGCGTCGGCCAGCAGGTAGGTCTTTTCGCCCGCCTCGTTCTGGCCGCGCTGCTCGCCGATGCGGTCCGGGATGAGCCGCAGGTCCACGCCCTGGTGGTCGGCCATGTCCTGCAGCATGTTCAGGTAGCCGTGGCCCTCGTCGCCGGACTCGTGCGAGATCACCAGCTTGCACTTGGGGTTGCCGATGGCCTTGATCAGGCTGATGGCGTGCTCGATGCCCTTGCGTGGCACGACGCGGGTGGGCTGCAGGAAGAGGACGTCGTCCGCCTCGAGGCCGATAGCCTGGCGGAAGTCGGCGTTGTAGTCGTCCACGCCGGGCGGCGGGTTCTCGAACTGCAGCACGTTGGGCACCAGCACGCTGCTCGCCCCGCGGCGGTGCGACAGGGCCCGCTGCGCCTCGCTGTTGATCGTCACGTGCTGGATGCACGGCACGGTGCACGGGAAGGCCATCCGCAGCAGGTCGCCCACCGAGTTGACGCTGAAGCGGTCACGCTCCCAGTAGAAGTCGTGGTGGTGGGCGATGGTCGGGAAGTTGGTCTCCGCCACGAACATGCTGATCGCCACGCCCAGCGGCACGTTCATGGGGATGCACAACGCGTTCTGGACGATTAGGATCTCGATGTCGAACTTGCGGACAAAGTCGTACAGCGTCCGCTTCAGGTGCTCGGTCAGGGCGAAGATCCGCCGCGTCACCTCCGGGTCGCGCGTCGGGGCGCCGAAGATCCGGTCGTTGATCCACTGGATGTCCGGGTGCCCAAAGTAGGCGTGCGGCACCAGCATGCTGACCGACGGGTCGGTGTCGAGCTTGCCGCCGTACCAGTAGCTGACGTGGCGATAGTCCCACAGCACCTTGGCCCACTTGGCCGCCTCGAGCGAGACGCCGTCCGTGCCGGCGAACCGGGTGCCGACAAAGCCGATCCTGCGGCCGATCTTCGGGGCGGGTTTGCTCATCGGGCGGGCGGCTTCAACGGGCGGGCGAGGTAATTTGCGGACGAGGTCAACTGGCGGACAAAGTCAGCGGGCAGGCGAGGTCACCGGGCGGCCGCGGCGGGTTCGATCTTCGCTTTGGGTGGGGCAAAACAGAAGCCATTGCCGCCGGCGCGTGCGCCAACTCTACGACCTGCTCAGCCGCCGGCAAGCGACAAAATCGTTAAGAGCTGCGGCAGCTCCGTCACCACGGCCGACGGCGTAAGTCCGGCCACACGCGGGTCGCCCTCCCGCAGGCGGAGCGAGCGGGCGTCGCCGGCAAAGAGCACCGTCTGGAACCCCACCGCCGCGGCCGGCCACACGTCGTTCAGCATGTCGTTGCCGACGTACAGCACCTCGGCCGGCTGGACGCCCCGCCCGGCTAGGGCCGCGGCCGCCGCCTCGTACAGCGGCCGCCCGGGCTTGGCCTGCCTGGCCGCGTAGGACCAGAAGCAGAGCGATGGGTCGAAGCCGAGCCCGCCGACCGCGCCGCCCAGCAGCGCCTCCATCGCCACGGGCGTGAAGAACTGGGCGTTGCTGACGATGCCCATCGGCAGGCCGGCGCCTTTGATCGCGGCCAGCACCCGCGCGCAGCCGGGCATCGGCCAGATCGGGTTGACGCGGCACTCGTACTCCACGGCCAGGCGCCGGGCCGCCGCGTCGGGCAGGTCGACCTTGCCGCCGGTGAGCAGCGTGGCCGTCTCGCGCCAGACCTGGGCGATGTCGACCTCCGGGAACGCGTGCCCCGACTGCCGATGGCGCCGCTCGATAACCTCCCGCAAGGCGGCGGCGACGCGGTCGCCGGGCTGGCCCAGATCTACGCCGGCGGCCGCCAGCGCCTCCTCCGCGGCGTCGCCGCGCGACACGCCGCTGGTGAGCGAGATATCGCCCGACGCGCTGATGAGCAGCGTGCCGTACACGTCAAACAGCACGGCCCGCACGCCGGCGAGCGTCGGCAGCCGCGGCTCGGCCCCAGTCGGCTGGGGCTCAAGCGGCCGGCTGAGCCGGCGGATGATCTCGGTGAGGTCCGTCATGCCGACAGCATACGCGCGGCGGCCGGCGCCGTCAGCGAGCAGCCCGTGCTGCGGCCTTGCCGCCCCGTCGGGCGTGCGGAAAATCGCGTGCGCAGCGTGCCACGGTCCGAGTAGACTGCCGGGACGCAGCTTCCAAGACTCAAGCCCCCGTCCCCCGTCCCCCGTCCCCCGTCCCACACCCCCCGTCCCACACCCATGATCCGCACCGCTGCTTGTTTGCTTGCGGCCGCTGCCGCCGTTGCCGCCACGCCCGCCCTCGCTCAGTTTGGGCCGGACGGGCAGGTGGGGCCGGGGGAGTCGTACCACATCGCCTTCGCCACCAGCTTCCAGACAAGGATGACGACCGACCGCAGCGTGCCGCCGAGCGGCAACATCTTCGGCGGGATCGAGGCGGCGAGCTGGCTCACCACCCTGGCGGCCGCCCAGTCGGGGCTGCTGCCGGACTGGAACGGCCAGGACATCCTCTACCGGGCGGTGCTGTCCGACTCGACCGGCAACGCCGTCGACACCACCGGCATCCAGGGCCGCGTCTACAACACGGCCGGCCAGCTCCTCGCGACCGACGCCGCCGACTTCTTCGACGGCCAGCTCGAAAACCCCATCGGCTTTGATGAGTTCGGCAATGCGGTTGATCCGGGGCAGCCGGCGTTTTGGAGTGGAGTCAGACCGGGCGGCTCTATCGCGTTCGATACCTGCGGCAACTGGGACCTTACCGCCTCAGACTTAGGCACCAACGCTGGCACCGCGACGCAAACCAGCTGGATCTTCGGCCCGACAATCGAGTGCGTCACCAACTCCGCCCGCCTGCTGGGCATCAGCCCGGCGATCACCGC
>JBCCQL010000450.1:0-2896 GCA_039024355.1 Planctomycetota bacterium | reverse complement strand
GGCCGGCGGCGTGGGCGCCAGTTCGGTCGGCACGCTCACGCCTCCTCGCTGGCCAGGGCGGCCACATTCGCCACCAGCCAGGCGGACGCCGCGGCAAGCTGCAGGTAGTCGCCCGGCTTCTCGATGCCGTAGGTAAACACGCTGGCGATCCAGCAGAGGCTGGCCACCGTCTGGCCGATCCACTCGATGCGGAGCGCGCGGGCCAGCCGGCTACGCCCGCGGCTGGGGGCACGTGCCTCGGCAGTCGCGTCGTTTGCTACGCCGTCGCCGGCGGTGCTGGCTGGGTTGTCGGCCGCGGTCAACATACGCACTCTTCCCCGCAGCAGGAGAGGTCGTCCAGGTACATGCCCCACTGCCGGTAGGCTTCTAGCTCCTCGGCGAGCAGGCCGAGCGACGTCGCGACGGCCTTGGCCACCACGGCGAAGCGTTGCCGGTACTTGTAGATGAAGCAGAAGACGTGCTGGTTGTGCCGCACCGCCGGCCCGCACAGGAACAGGCCGGGGGCGATGGTCGACTCGTCGTGCTCGTTGAGCACCGGGAAGCCGTCTTCACGCTGCTCGAACAGGTCCCCCACCAGCGGCAGGGAGCCCACGAAGCCGGTGGCCAGCAGCGGGGGCGAGGGTGTAAGGATCTGGCGGCCGTCGTGCGTGAAGACGGTGTAGCCGTCCGAGTTCTTGACGACGCGGCTGACCTCGCAGTTGGGCAGCAGCTCGACCTGCGACTCGAACCACTCCTCGCGCATCCGCTCCAGCGAGTAGGTGGAGAGCGCGACGCTGGGGTCGGACGATTCGTCCTGCCAGGGGCAGCCCGCGTCGAGCAGCTTGGCCCGCTTGTCGTAGCTGGCCAGGTGGAACGCGGCGTCGACGCCGGACTCGTACCCGCCGATGATCACGAAGTCGTCGCCGGGCAGGTCTTCGTAGGCGGGCACGGTGGCCGTGTGCCGGCAGTGCTCGGCGCCCTCGAACAGCAGGCTACGCGGGTACTGGAATTCGCCGGCGGCCCAGATCAGGTGCTTGGCGTACAGCGTCTCGTCGGCCGCGTCGACCACAAACAGGTCGGCGTGGCGGGTGACACGCACGACGTCCACGCCCGCGCGGACGGGCAGCTCGAAGAACTCGGCCACGCTGCGTAGGTGGGCGGCGTACTCTGCGCCCGTGGGGTGCTCGACCTGCAGGCTGAAGGCGGGCGACACGCCGATGGCCACCGAGTTCAGGTCGAGCATGCCGATCGAGTTGGTCGGGAACGACGGGGTGATGAACCGCGTCTCGGCGGGCCAGCGGTCGAACGACGCGCCGACGCCGTGGCGGTCGACCACCACCAGGTCTTCGACCCCCGCGTGCTTAAGCGTCACGGCCACGCCCACGCCGGCCGCTCCGGCGCCGACGACCATGACGTCGTAAACCTTGACTTGGTTGTTGGTGGTCATTGCATCGCCTCGCGATCGATCGTGCCGCCGCCTGTTTGCCCGTCGTCCGCTAGACCGTCGTCCGCTAGACCGTCGTCCGCTAGACCGGCGTCGCCGGCCGTGCTGCAGCAGCCGCACAGGCAGCCGTAGCGGCGGTTAAGCAGATGCGCCGAGACCAGGATCAGCCCGCCGACGGGCGTCAGCCACGGGGCGATCTGGCCGAGCAGCGGCGCCGGTCCGCCGGCCTCGATGCCCAGCGGCTCCGCCGAGTTGGCAGTGGCCCCTCCGGTAACAAG
This sequence comes from Planctomycetota bacterium, assembly GCA_039024355.1. Taxonomy (GTDB): domain Bacteria; phylum Planctomycetota; class Planctomycetia; order Pirellulales; family Lacipirellulaceae; genus JBCCQL01. Next base: position 1,195 of record JBCCQL010000450.1, on the reverse strand, counting down.
CGTGACCGGCCGGGCCTCATCGCCGGCGGCACAGTGCGTGCAGCCGGCGTCGGTACACAAGCCTGCGGGAGCGGCGGCCGATTGGCCGGGCGTGGCGTCGCACGCCGGGCAGCATTCGCCCGCCAGGCCGAACGCCGCGAATGAGATCATCACCAAGCCGGCCGAAGCCACCAGCACCGGCGTCCACCGCTTGTGGCTACGCAGGCCGGGGACGAATGCCGCGATGGCGATGCCGAAGCAGCCGACCGCCATCCACTTGTGGAACGCCTCGTCCGCCAAAAAGCTGAGCCCTAGCGCCGGCAGGTACGCGATCACAAACGGCATGGCCGCGCAGTGGATCGCGCAGCCGACGGATGCGACGACCCCTAGCCAGTCGCTCCACCCGCCCGGGTTGAGCGGCGCCGCTTGGGCCGGCGGCGGCGCAGCGAGCGGGTCTGCGGCATGGGTGTCGAAGGTGGTCGTGAGGCCCGCCATGGTGTCTCTTTTGCTGGGTCGTCGGCATCGGCTTTGAATCTGCGGCGCGGGGCCGGCCCCCGGTGCTTTGGCCCCGCTGACGGTGCTTCGCACGGCGCCACGGGCCGACGCACGGCCGCGTCGCTCCCACATGGTAGGCTATTGCAACCGGATTGCAACACAAGCCGGGGAGATCAAGCGCCTCGCTTTGAGCCACGGACGAAAGGCCGGCAGGAGGAAGAGCACCCGCCGGTGGAGGAGCCACCGCCTGGCTTTACGGCTTGCAGTCGCCGCAGTGCCCGCGGAGCAGCACTTCCGTGACGCGGCCCAGGGGCGGTTGCTTGGCGTTGCCGCGAGACGTCACCTGCACAGAGTAGCCTTCGAGGCAAGAGAGCCGGCCGCAATCGATGCACATGAAGTGGGCGTGTTCTGCCTCGCCCTCGCCGCCGGCGCCCGCCAGCTCGAAGCGGCGGACCTGATCGCCCAGGTCGAGCCTGGCCACCAAGTGCTTGTCCGCCAGCTCGTTCAGACAGCGGAAAACGGTCGACGGGTCAAAGCCGGCGTCGCCGAGCCCGTCTACCACCTCGGCGTGGGTGCGGGGCTGGCCGGCGGCAGCAAGGTGCCGCGTAACGGCGATCCGCGCCGCGGTAGCCCGAAGGCCGGCGCCCCGCAGCAGGTCCCGCGCCCAGTCGGCCGTGGCCCATGCCGGCAGGTCGGCCGGCGTGTCGGCCCGTTGATCGGC
>JBCCQL010000449.1:0-2911 GCA_039024355.1 Planctomycetota bacterium | reverse complement strand
CACCAGGCGGTGGAAGACCACCGGCACGGTCGGCCGCCGCACGCCGGCGGGCGGCTTGGCCAGCCGGCCGAGCTTGCCCCCGCCGGCCACGGCCCGCGCGACCAAGCCCGACGGGTCGTCCCGCAGCCCCAGCATGGCGGGCAGGCAGGGCTCGACCCACCCGGCGCCCGGGCCGGTTGCAGCGACACGCAGACGGTCGCTGCTTGATGTACCGCCGCCGCCGCCGCCAACGCCGCCATCGCTACTGTTGCCGTCGCGGCCGGCCACTCCGCCGCCGCCGCACCGCTCGACCAGCACGGCAACCGGCCCCGCGGGCGTGGCGAGCGTCATCGCCGCCGCCCGGCCGGTGTGCCGCAGGCACGGGTTGCCCCGCCCCATGGTCAGCACACCCAGCGTGCGGTCCAGGTCGTACGCCCCCTCGATCGGCAAGTAGAAATCGGCCTCGCCCATCGCCGGATTGTCACCGCCGCCGGAAGGGCGAACAAGCCACACGCCCGCGGCACGCGCGTGGCAACTGATCCGCCAGAAGCTACGAGAGTGGCACGCCCCTCCGTCAGCCGTCGTTCCGCACCTGCCACGCGCCCCAGCCGACGGCGACAAGGATGCCCAGCGTCAGCACGGCGATTAGCGGCCCCCACGTGAGCGCGTACAGCGGCCACGCCAGCCACGCGGCGGGCGACACCTCGGCGACGTGTGCGAGCTGCCGCAGGACGATCATCACCGTCAGGTAGCCGGCCAGCACGTACAGCCCGCCCGACACCCACGCTGCCGACCGCTGCTCGAACGAGGCGATGGCGTACCGCGCCTTCTGCCCCTCCTCGATAGCGATTCGCTTGCGGTCCTCGGCGTCGACTTCTTGGTCGGGTGCCTTGACCCGCTTGGTTGGCTGCCAGTCTGCAGGGGCGTCGGCCGGGCGGGGCTCGTCGATCATCGCGTCGACAAAATGCTGGTCGACGTTTTCGGGGATCCACACCGTCCGGTTGCCCCGCCGCACGAACCACTGGCTCCGCAGGTGGGGCAGCTTCTCCGCGGCCTGCTCAAGAAAGTCAATCGCCTGGCGCAGCCGCTCGTTGCTGATCGTGCCGTCCTGCCGGTTGATCTCGTTGGCGGCGTCTACCAGGTCGGCCTCGCTCGCTTCACGGATCACCTCGGGCGCAAAGAACTGGTAGACGAACTGGGCCAGCACCACAGCAAACGACGCCAAGAAGGCGAGCAGCCAGCCGGTGGGCATCGTCTCGGGGAGCGTTGCGGTGGTGAGCCCGTCGATCGCCGATCGCAGCTCTTGGGCAAGCCCGTCGGCCGGCGGCACTTTCTCGATGAGCCGGGCCAGCGCTTCACCGGTCTGTCGCATCGCGCCGTTCTGCTGGGCGATCCACTGCCGGGCGGGCCCCCACAACCCCGCCAGCAGCGGCACGCCGATCAGCGCGGCGTAAGAGACACGCGTCAACGCCGTCAGCTCCCCCGTCTTCCGCACCCACTGCCAGCAGACAAAGTCGGTCGCCCACCGCCGCCGGCTCTCCTCTGGTGAAAGCCGCTCAACTAGTGGCCCAGTCGACGCGACGTTTGCTCGTCGCAAGTCAGCGCTGGGAAAGGAAATGGGCGTAGCGAAAGTTGTTCTATGAAAGCCAGCGACCCCGCTCACCGTCGAACAACCAAAGTCGGCGTGGCTGCAAAATGTAGCCGCATCGAATTGGACACCTTTCCTAAAACTTGCGCAATCGAAGGTCGCGACGCCATCGAATGTAGCGTCCGTAAAAACGGCGTCTGCTAAGAATGTTGCGCCGATGAAGACGGCGCAAAGGTCAAAGTCATCTCGAGCTGCGCGGGCTGAGAGAGCAAAGGAGGTTCGGGAAAAGTCCGTGAAGCCGCTGAACTCAGCGAAGGGGAATGCACCGCCCGCCCGGAACCCTGCTTCTTCGAATTTTGCAGATCCGCGGAACGCCGCGTTACCGAAATAGGCGGTTCGGCTACAGTCAGCATGATCGAAGTCGACATTTTTGCTAAACGTCGCGCCACCAAAATCGACACGCCCGCCGAACGAGTTTTGTGAGAAGTCGGCATTTCCGGTAAAGCAAGCTTCTGAGAAATCGAGGCTTCCGCTGACGTGGCAGGAGCGCAGAACGATAGTCAGCGGCAATTCCACCTTTTGAGCTTCGGCTTGGCGGATGCGGCAGGCGATCAGCGTCGCGGCGACCTTTGGCGTTCGCTGAATCGGCATGTCGCCATCCGCGTGCGTGTCGGCAGCGGCTTGGGCATCGCATTCTCTAACTGCCAGCCGATCGGCGAGCGGCTTCAGCAGATCGGCCCCGAGGTCGATTGGATCGGCGCCCGGGTTGTCGTCTCGCAGGTCGACCCGCTTGAGTGTTGCGGGGTGTGTCTGCCAGCTATCGAAGCCGCGGAGGAACTCGCCGTTCTCCTCGAACAGATCGCTTGTCTGAGTGGCCCAGCGGTCGATCACCTCGGCGAGGACCTGCTCGCGAATCTGCCCTTTGGCGACCAGCGGGGGCAGGTTTTCGTAGTCGGCCGCGGTCAGGTTTTCGTAGTCTTCGAGTCTGTCAGAGTTTTCGACGGGCATTGCGGCGGTGCGGTTGGCGGGGTGGTGGCAGCGGCGGTGCGGTTGGCGACGCGGCCCAAGCTACCGTTGATCGGTCGCTGCCGGCTACGGGCAGCAAACCCCCAGCCGGGCGTGCCGTGCAGGCCGACCACACGAGGGCCGGCGGGCCGCGTGGCTAAAAATTGCGGGCTTGGCCTACGGGTGGCGTGGCCAAGAGCGTTGGTTGAATTTGGCGATCGGCCCGGTAGAACGATGATTGCCGCGGTGCGGCCCCGCGGGCACGCGGGGCGGGGCTTGATGTAAGTCGTTGCGCGTCGGTTGGGGGGCCGCGATCGGTGGGTGAGGCGGCGTACGTTT
>JBCCQL010000448.1:0-2914 GCA_039024355.1 Planctomycetota bacterium | reverse complement strand
GGGGGGTCCCCCGTCCGTTACATGCGCGCGGGGGGGCCGTCTGGCCGTTCGCCGCCCGGGGGTGCGATGGGGTCCGGCACGAATCGCTGGGCCGTTAACTCGGGCCGGTTCCTGTAGCCGTCTAAAACGCCGGCGCCGGCGATCGCCAATTCCCCCCCCACGCCGCGCGGCGCGAGGCGGCCCCGCTTGTCGAGGATGTAGCAGCGCGTGCCGGCGATCGGCCGCCCGATCGGGAGCGGGCCTTCTACGGCTGCGATCCGGTGGCGGGTGGACCAGATGGTGGTCTCGGTCGGCCCGTAGACGTTCCAGAACTGGCCGGCGGTTTCGAGCAGAGCGCCGGCCACGTCGGGCGGAACCTCCTCGCCGCCGCACAGCAGGGTTTGCGTCGGCGAGGGCCGCCAGCCGGCCGACAGCAGCATCCGGTACCACGACGGCGTGCCCTGCAGGTGCGTCACGCCTGGGCCGGCCAGCAGCCGGCCCAGGGCCCGGGCGTCGGCGGCTTGCCCGCTGGTGGGCAGCAGCAGCGTGGCGCCCGACGCCAGCGGCAGCATCAGCTCCAGCACCGAGATGTCAAAGGCGAAGGTCGTGGCGCCTAGCATCGTGTCGCCCGGGGCCATCGGCGTGTCGCTCGAGAACGACCGCAGCAGATTCGCCACGCTGCCGTGGGTCACCACAACGCCCTTGGGCGTGCCGGTCGATCCCGACGTGTACATGACGTACGCCGGCTGATCGGGCTCGGGTTCGTACCCAGCAGCAGCCGGATCCTCGGCCGACGCGGCGAGCCCCGCCAGAAGCACTGTCGGCGTGGCTGCGGCGGGTGCGGCCGCGGTGTCTTCTGCCATCTTTTCGGCGGCTTGCCCGTCAGCCACGACGCACCGCAGCCCGGCGTCCGCGGCGATTAGACTCAGGCGTTCTTGTGGGTGTTCCGGGTCAAGCGGCACGTACGCGGCGCCCGCTTGCCACACGCCGAGGATCGCGGCCGGCAGGTCGATCGACCGGTGCAGCATCAGCCCGACGCGGTCGCCCCGCGTGACGCCCGCCGCCCGCAGCCCGCCGGCGATACGCCCGGCACGCCGCCGCAGCTCTGCGTAGCTTGCCGTCTCGCCGCCGCACACCACGGCGTCCGCCTGCGGCGTGCTGGCCGCCTGATCGCGGATCGCCCGCGTTGCGGCGCCCCAGGCCGGGCCTTTGGCGGCCGGGGGCTCGCCACCCCGGGCCAGGTCGTCCCGCTCGGCGGCGGAGAAGATCGGCAGCGCTGCGATCGTCTGCGTCGGGTCTTCAACGGCCGCCTGCAGCAGCGATCGATACGAGTCGAGCAAGCCGGCGGCAAGCTTTGGCGGCAGCCTGTCGGCGTTGTAGATGAGCTTCACGCATGGGGCCGGCCGGCCGCTCTCGACCACCAGCGAAACGTCGAAGATGCCCAAGCCGCGGTAGTCCGTGGCGGCGTCGACGATTCTGGCTCCGGCCAGCGTCCCGGCCGGCGGGCGCCGATCGTCGTGGACAAAGAACGCCTGCGCGACCGGCATGCGGCCCGGCACGCGGGGCTTGCCGGCCGCTTGCACGATCTCTTCCCACGGCGCCGCTGCGTGGTCCAGGTCCTCCAGCAGCCGCCGGTGCGCGTCACGGAGCCAATCGGCGTAGGTGGCGTCTTCGTCAATCTCCGCGACCAGCGGCGCCGTGTTGACGAAGCAGCCGACCGCCGCTGGGGCGACGCCCGAGCGATTGGCCACCGCCGTCCCAACCGCGATGGTGGATTGGCCCGTGTAGCGGGCCAGGGTGAGCTGCATCGCCGACAGTTAAACGAGGAAGGGCGTTACGCCCTGTGCGGCGGCCAAGCGGTCTGCTTGCTCGCACACGCTGCGGGGCAGGTCGAGGCACGCGGCCGAGGCGTGATCGCCCGTGTCGGCCGCCGGGGGCGATTCGAGCGGTAGTTCGAGGGTAGGCGGCAAGCCCGCCAACCGCCCCCGCCAATACTCGGCGTCGCCCTGCCCAACGCTCGTGGGCGGCAGTTGGGCGGGCGGCGCCTCGGGCAATGCCTTTCCGTCGCAAATCGCGGCGAGCTCCTCCAGCAGCAACTGGAGCGACACGCCGTCGCAAACCATGTGGTGCACCACAAGCAACAGCACGGGCCCGGCCGCCGTTTCGACCAACGCCGCCCGCAGCAGGGGCGGTGCATCCAGCGCAAAGGGCTTCCACACGGCCGGATTGCTCAGCACGTCTTCCAGCGTTTTGTTCGCCTGCGGGGCCCAGGGTTCGAGGCGGACCCGCGCTGGGGTGACAACGGTCTGCGTCGCCCCAGCGCTGTCGCCATGTACGGCGTACCGGAGCACGGCGTGCCGCTCGACCAGGCGGTTGAGGGCGGCCTCGAGAAGTTCGGCGTCGGGCTTGGCGTCGAGCCGCAGGGCGAGCGGCACATTCGCGCCGCCCGGCACGCCAAGCTGCTCGACCATCCAGAACCGGTGCTGTGATGGGCTGAGTGGCTGCGGCGCCGCCGGGTCGATGGTCAGCCCCGCGGCGCCGATTGCCGCTGGGCGGCTGATCGCCGATGCGTTGCCGTTGCTCGCCTGCTTGTCGATGTGCGCGGCCAGCCCGCCGAGCGTGGGCTCATCGATGAGCGTCGCTAACGGCAAGATCAATCCGGTCCGCTCGGCAACGCCGGCGAGCATTTGCGTCACCTGCAGCGACCGGCCACCTAGGGCGAAGAAGCTGTCGCCGCGCCCCACCTCCGCCGTGCCTAGCGCGTCCGCCCACAACGCTGCGAGCCACCGCTCGGTTTCGGTCTGGGGTGGCTCGCTCTGGGTTGGCTGTTTCTGGTTTGGCTGTGTCTGGCCCGGCTCTGTTTGAGCTGGCGTGCCGGCGGGGTTTTTGGCGTTGCCACCGGCGGCCGGCCACTCCGCGAGCGTGGTCAGTGCGG
>JBCCQL010000447.1:0-2916 GCA_039024355.1 Planctomycetota bacterium | reverse complement strand
CCGGGCGCCTAGCGGCAGCGGGCGTCCGCCTGTGCCGCTGATCGCATTCGCATTGCAGTTTGGTTATATTTTCGGGTGATAGCTGCGTAAGTCGGCAGGCGTTTATCGATGCAAGTTAGGGAGGCCCCCGTGCTCAACTCAACCCAATTGGCTGCCCCGCGGGGCTCGGCAGTTTGGCTGAGCTTCGCTACCCGCGCGTTCATCTGTCTGCTGTGCATCGGCGCCCTCGCCGCTGCCCGCCCCTGCCTAGCGCAGAGCGGGAAAGACTCGGGCGATGGCCCCTCAGCGCAGACCGACGACCCCAACGGCGGGGCCGACTCCGGGGACGACGGCACCGGCCGAGAGGGCGCGCCCATCGTTCCCGCGCAGGGCGTCGGCAAGCTGGACCTCGAAAAGCTCTTCAGCAAGAAGCCCAAGCCGCCCAAGAAAGACACGTGCTACGTACGCGCGGACGGCGGCGCCCTGGTGGCCAAGGTGCTGGCCGAGTTCGAGGGCGAGCGGCTGGTGAAGCTGCCCACCGGCGAGCTAGAGGTGATCGCCGACAAAGACACGCGGCCCACCGATCGGCCGTTTGTGTCCGCTACGCGGCAGCAGATGATCGACCACCACAAGGCGGGCAAGTTCGGCGAGTTTAACTTCGTGCCGGCCGGCTACTACATCTTCGCCTACAAGGACGGCGACGAAGACTTCTACATGCAGACGCGCTCGATCCTCGAGTCGCTCTTCCCGGGCGTCATCAAGCAGCTCCGCGATTGGGGCCTAAAGCCCACCCGGCCCGAGACGCCGATGCTGGTGGTGATGATGCCCAACCGGGCCGAGTTCGACGCGCTAGAGAAGATGCCGCCGGGCGTGGCGGCGTACTACACGCAGCTAGAAAACTACGTGGTGCTGTACCAGGACACCAAGCTCTTCGAGGCGGCGCCCGAGTACGCCTTCCGCGAGGTGGCGTACACGATCGCCCACGAGGGCATCCACCAGATCCTGGCGAACACCGGCATCCAGCGGCGGCTGTCGGTGTGGCCGGCGTGGGTCAGCGAGGGCCTGCCGGAGTACTTCTGCCCGCTGAAGGTCAGCTCCCGCGTGATCCGCCAGAGCGACGGCGAGAAGCTGCCCGAGCGGGCCGTCAAGTGGCAGCGGGCCGGCGTCATTAACGACGTACGCCTGTACCACCTGCTCCGCACGCGTGGGGCGTCCGGCAAGTTGATCGAGCAATCGATCCAAACCGGCGGCAGCCTCACCGCCTACGGCTACGCCGTCTCGTGGGGCCTGGTCCACTACCTCGGCGAGCGGCGGCCCGAGAAGTTCGCCGCCTACCTGCGCGACATCAGCTCCAAGTCCAAGCCGCTGCAGCCGAACGTGCCGCTGGACCACCGCGGGCCCGACCCGCTGTTCGTCAAGCACTTCGGCGACGACTACCCCGAACTCGAGGCCTCCGTGCAACGGCACCTCAACAGCAAAGAGGTGCAGAAGCAGTACAAGGACCCGGTCGCCAACCAGACGCACTACGTGGTCAAGGCGACCATCAAAAAGAGCGGTCGGTACATGACATCAATGGGGCTGACCAAGTCCCCGGCCGCCGCCAAGGAGTTCATCGATAAGCTCAAGGCGAAGGCCCGGGCCGAGGGGCTGACCCAAGCCACGTTCCTCACCATCGTGTGCAAGTCGGAGCGTGAGGCTTTGGCGCGGCTTGCAAAGTAGACGGCGCCGCCGACGGCCGACTCCGCTGATCCTCGCGGGCCGCTAATCCTCACGGCCCTGGCGCGGAGACCGTACGCACGCGTCAGTTGCCCCAGAGGCCGCACGCGGCCTGCGCCCGGTCGAGCACCTCGCGTGCCTTGGCACGGGCCCGCTCGGCGCCGGCGGCAAGGATCTGCCGCACCTTGTCCGGCTGGCTGGCGTAGTGCTGGCGACGCTCCCGCACGGGGGCCCAGTACGCCTCGGCGGCCGCGGCCAAGGCCTTCTTGACGTCGCCGTAGCCGAAGCCGCCCGCCCGGTACAAAGCGGCCATAGACGCGATCTCTTCCTCCGCGGCCACCAGCTTGTAGAGGTCGAACAGGACGTCGCCGTTGGGCTCTTTGGGCTCGTCCATCGGGCGGCTGTCGGTCTGGATCCGCATGATCTGCTTCTTCTGCCTGCCGGCGTCTTCGAACACGGCCAGCGTGTTGCCGTAGCTCTTGCTCATCTTCTCGCCGTCGGTGCCCGGCACGCGGGCCGACTGGTCCAGCAGCCGGCCTTTGGGCAGAGAGAACGTCTCGCCGAAGTGGTGGTTGAAGCTGCCGGCGATGTCGCGGCAGACCTCGATGTGCTGCAGCTGGTCCTCGCCCACGGGCACGGTGTCGGCGTCGTAGGCCAGGATGTCCGCCGCCTGCAGCACCGGGTACGTGAACAGCCCGGCGTCGGCCTTCAGCCCCTTGGCCAGCTTGTCCTTGTAGCTGACGCACCGCTCCAGCAGGCCCATCGGCGTGCCGGTCATCAGCAGCCAGCAGAGCTCGCTCACCTCCGGCACGTCCGACTGCACGAACAGCACCGCCCGGTCGGGGTCGAGCCCCAGGGCCAAGAGGTCGATCGCCCCGTCCAGCGTGTACTGCTGCAGCAGCCCTTTGTCCCGCACGGTGGTCAACGCGTGCAGGTTGGCGATGAAGTAGTACGCCTCGTCCGCCGTGTCCTGCAGCTCGATGTACTGCCGGATAGCGCCGAAGTAGTTGCCCCAGTGGAAAGGGCCGGTGGGCTGGATGCCGGAGAGGACACGCATGGGGCGGAATCGATGGGTGGTGAACGAGTTATTCGATGGTAGCGTGCCCGAAGCGTCCGCGAGGTTTACCCCCCTCCCCGGCAGGGGGAGGGGTCGGGGGAGGGGGTTGCCCCGCCGTAGCGGCATGCCTGCCGGATAGACTCGGCAACGCCATCGCGGGTGGT
>JBCCQL010000446.1:0-2950 GCA_039024355.1 Planctomycetota bacterium | reverse complement strand
GCCGAACTCGGCCATCGGCCGGGCGGTGTCGACCGCCGCGGCGTCGGTGCTCATGACGCGGGCCAGCTCGTCGCGGACCAGGGCGATGAGCTCGCGCCGCTGCACGTCGGGCGGGGCGGACGCCAGCCGCCGGCGTAGCGCGGTATCCGCCCCGGCGGGCGTGGCGCCAGAGTCCGGCAGCAGGCCGGCCAGCAGCGGCGGGCGGCGGCCGCCGAGGGCGTGGGCCAGGGCCTTCCAGTCGGCGTCGGCCACCGTGGCCTGCGGCACGCCGGCGGTGATGAGCGCGATCAGCGCGTCCAGGGCGTCGGCCGTGGGCAGCGGGCGGACGCCCCGCTCGGCCAGCCCCTCGGCGGCGGGTCCGTCGCCGGCCGTGGCGGCGGCCATGCCGGCGCCGGCCCACGGGCCCCAGTTGATCGACGTCGCCGCCAGCCCCGCGGCGTGGCGGGTGTGGGCCAGGGCGTCCAGCCCTGCGTTGGCCGCGGCGTAGCCGGCTTGGCCGGGCGAGCCCAGCACGGCCGCGACGGACGAGAACAGCACGAAGAAGTCGAGCCGCCCATCGCCGCTGTGCCCATCGCCGCTGTGCCCATCGCCGTCCTGCTTTTCGCCGCCCTGCCCATCGGCACCTTGCCCCTCGCCGCGCTGGTCGCCGCGCTGCCCGCCGTCGGTCACCGCGTGCAGGTTCCACGCGCCGGCGAGCTTGGGGGCCAAGACACGGCTGAGCTGCTCCGGACGCATGCCGGTGATGAGGCCGTCGTCCAAGACGCCCGCCGCGTGCACCACGCCCCGCAGCGGCGGCAGACCCGGCACGCGGAGCGTGGCGAGTGCCCGGTCGAGCGAACGCCGATCGGCCACGTCCGCCTGCAGCGTCACGACGCGGCAGCCCAGCGCTTCGATCTCGCGGACCGCCCCCTTGGCGTCGGCGCCGGGCGGGCGGCGGGACAGCAGCACCACGGCGCCCGCCCCCAGCTCGGCAAACCGCTTGGCCACCTGCAGGCCAAGGGCGCCCAGGCCGCCGGTGATCAGGTACGCGCCGCCCGCGTGGACGGGCCCGCGCGGTTGGCGTTGCCGGCCGCCGTTGTCTTTTCCGTGGCCCGCAATGTCCGCCGCCGCGTCGGCCACCACCACCTTGCCGATGTTCCGCCGCTGCGACATGTAGCGGAACGCGTCGACCGTTTCCGTCCGGCCGAAGCGGGTGAACTCCAGCGGCCGGTAGACGCCCGCCGCCACGCGGGCCGCCACCTCGTCCAGCAGCGTCCGCACGTACGCCGGCCGCTGGCGGAGCACGCGGTCGAGGTCGATGGCGTGGTACGACAGGTTGTCTTGGAACGGCAGCAGCCCGAGGCGCCGGTCTTGGTAGATGTCGATCTTGCCGATCTCCAGGAACCGGCCGTAGGCCCGCAGGAGCGACAGGCTGCGCCCGATGGCCTCGCCCGGCAGGGAGTTCAGCACGACGTCGACCCCCTCGCCGCCGGTGTCCGCGCGGGCCTCGTCGGCGAAGTCGAGCGTCCGCGAGTTGTAGACGTGCGTGACGCCCAGCCCGCGCAGGTGGTCGCGCTTGGCGTCGCTGCCGGCGGTGGCGAAGACCTCGGCGCCCACGGCCTGGGCGATCTGGATGGCCGCCAGGCCGACGCCGCCCGCGCCGGCGTGGATCAGCACCCGCTCGCCCGGCTGCAGGTCCGCCAGCCGCACCAACGCGTGGTGCGCCGTAAGGAAGGTGATGGGCAGCGTCGCCGCCTGCTGGTGCGAGACGCCGGCCGGCTTGGCGGCCAGGGCGTACTCGCCCGTCGTGGCGTGCGAGCCCAGCGCGTACGGGGCGACGCCCAGCACCGCGTCGCCCACGGCGAACCGGCTGACGCCTTCGCCAACGGCGGTCACCACGCCCGACGCCTCGATGCCCAGCGGCACCACCGCGTCGGTCACGCCCGGGTACAGGCCCAGGGCCTTGAGCACGTCGCTGAAGTTGAGCCCCGCGGCGTGGACCTCGATCTCAACCTCGCCGGCGGCCGGCGGCCGACGCTCGACCGGCTCGTACCGCAGGGCTTCGAGCGTGCCCGGCTTTGTGGTGCGTAGCTGGTAGGCGCCCGCGGCGGGCAGCGCGGCCGGGGCGGCGGCCAGGCCGGCGGCCGGTTCCAGCCGCGCCGCGAAGCGGCTGCCGGCGCGGTAGGCGACCTCGGTCTCTCGCCCGGCGGGGGTTCGATCGTCGGCCGCGGCGCCGCGTGCCGGTTGCGTGGCGGCGATCTCTCTGGCAAGCGCTTCGGCGTCGGCGTCGGCCGCCGCCCGGGGGTCGAAGTCCACCAGCCGCGGCGCCAGCTCGGGGTGTTCGGTCTGCAGCACACGGCCGAAGCCCACAACCGGTGCCTGCCAGGGCGACGCGGGCCGGGCCTCAGCCGCGTGGGCGTCGACCGCCTGGGCGTTGACAGCCTGCGCGCCACGCGTCAACAGCCACAACCCGCCCGGCGGCGCCACGCCCCGCCGCGCGAGCTGCTGCACAAGCGTGGCGATGCCGGCGAGCGTGGCTTCGAGGTTTGCGGCCACAACGTCGTTCGCAGTCGCGGCGGCTTGGTTATCTCCCTGGCCGACACTCAACGCCGAAGCCACCACCACCCCGGCGGGTGGGCGGGCCGGGTTGGCGGTGATGACGTCCAGCAGGCGTGAGGTTTGGGCTTCGTCCGACAGGTCGAGCGCGATGTCGGTGCGGGGCGATGCCCCATCGGCTTCGACCCGCATGGCGAAGTCGCTGCCGGGCGTCGCCACCACGCACTGCGCGCCGCCGGCCGTCAGCCGGCCGACAATCGTATCGGCCACGCCCGACGCGTCGGCGACGACCAGCCATGAGCCGGCGAGCGGCGACGGGTCCGGCGACGGGCTCGGCGATGCGTCGGGTGTGGGCTGCTCGAGCTCCGCCGCCCGCCACTCGATTTGGTAGAGCCAATCGGCGGGCGTCGCGTCG
>JBCCQL010000445.1:0-2954 GCA_039024355.1 Planctomycetota bacterium | reverse complement strand
GTGGGTAACGGCTGAGCGGCCGGCGCCCGGCATTGTTTCCGCCACGCACGCGGCGGCCCCGGCCGCCGCGTGCGATGGGCGTTGCCCGCGCCGCTCGGCGTGTGGCTGCCCACGGGCGACGCGGGTACACTCGGCGGCGTCCGGATCAACCCGCCGCGGAGCCCGCCATGCCGCCAAGTTCCTGCCGCCGTCTCTTCGTCCGCCTGCTGTCCATCGCCCTGCTGCTGGCCAGCGGCCACGCCACGCTGGCCGACGACTGGCCGCAGTGGATGGGGCCGCAGCGTGACGGCGTGTGGCGCGAGGCGGGCGTCGCAGCGGCGCTCCCCGAGGGAGGCGCCCCCGTGCAATGGCGCGTCGACGTGGCGTACGGCTACGCGGGGCCGGCGGTAGCCGGCGGGCGGGTCTACCTGTTCGACTACAAGGTCGAGTCGGGCGAGGTCGCCAACCTGCCCAGCCGGCGCGACAGGCTGACCGGCGCCGAACGCCTGACTTGTTACGATGCCGCCACCGGCGAGCTGATCTGGCGCCAAGACTACGCGTGCGAGTACGCCGTGTCCTACGGCGGCGGGCCCCGCTGCACGCCCACCATCGCCGGCGACCACGTCTACACCCTGGGCGCCGAGGGCGACCTCGTCTGCCGGCAACTCGGGGATGGGGCCCTCGTCTGGCGGAAAAACTTCAAGCAGGAATACGGCGCCGAGACGCCCATCTGGGGGCACTCGGCCCACCCGCTGGTGGCGGGCGACCTGGTCTTCTGCGTCGCCGGCGGCGAGGGCAGCGTGGCGGTCGCCTGCAACCGCCTGACGGGCCAGGAGGTTTGGCGGAACCTCTCCGCCGGCGAGCCCGGCTACTGCCCGCCCACCATGATCACCCACGCCGGCGCCCAGCAGCTGTTGATCTGGCACCCGGAAAGCCTGAACAGCCTCGACCCCGCCACCGGCGCCGTGAACTGGACCCTGCCCGCCCGGCCCGCCTACGGCATGTCGATCATGGCGCCGCAGAAGCTGGGCGACCGGCTGTTCATCAGCGCCATCGGCAACCTGGCGGTGATGATGCGGCTGACGGGCGACTCGAACGGCGTCGAGGTCCTCTGGTCCGGCGGCGCCAAGCGTGGCCTGCGGGCCGTGAACGCCACGCCGCTGTTCGCGCCGGCGCCGGCCGGCGGCGACGCCGTGCTGTACGGCGTCGACTGCGAGACCAGCGCGCTGATGGCCGTCAGCGTCGACAACGGCCGCCGGCTGTGGACCACCAAGCGGCCGACCATCGGCGACGCCCGCGGCCGCCACGGCACGGCGTTCCTGGTGCGGCACGAGCCTACGGGCGGCTACTTTTTGTTCAACGAGGGGGGCGACCTGATCTCGGCCCGGCTCACGCCCGGCGGCTACGAGGAGACCGGCCGGCAGCACCTGCTGGCGCCCACCAGCAGCTCGTTCGGCCGGCCCGTCGTGTGGAGCCACCCGGCCTTCGCCCAGCAGTGCGTCTTTGCCCGCAACGACAAAGAGCTGGTCTGCGTCAACTTATCCGAGTGACGCGCCGCGGCCCGCACCGCCGGCCCGATCGCGGCCGCTGCCCGGGTTGCCCTGGCCCCAGCCAGGCAAACGAATAAGATGAGGCCGCAACCGAGCCACACACGACGAGCAGCATGGCCAAACCCAAATCCGCCAAGCCGACCAACCAGCCGAAGGGCGGGTCAACGCCCGCCGGCGGCGCCACGCCCGGCAGCCCCACCACGCCCCGCGGAGATGGTGAGCAGGCGGACGCCGGCGGCAAGAAGAATCGGAAGAAGGCGCCCAAGTCGCCGGGCGTCTTCATGCCGGGCGAAGTGGCTCAGATGTTTCAGCTGGACCTCAAACGCCGCGGCGTGGCGGCCTTGCTTGCGTGGCTGTGGCCCGGCGCCGGCCACCTGTACCAAGGCCGCACCGCCAAGGGCCTGCTGTTCATGATCTGCATCGGCTCGACGCTGGTGTTTGGCATGGTCGCCGGCCGCGGCAAGGTGGCGTACGCAACGCCGCTAAGGATGCAGGATATTGCACAAGCCTCACCGGGGTTGGGGCTTCCGGGCCGGGTCTGGAAGCAGGCGTTCGATCGCTGGCCTTTCATCTTCCAGGCCGGCATCGGCGCCGTGGCCGTGCCAGCTGTCATCGAGCGTGAGCGCTTTTTCGACAAGGGGCAGCCGATGTTCGGAGGCTGCTTCTTCCCGCCACGCAAATACGACGAGAACCGCCAGCGGTTTACGTCGGAAGACTCTATCGGGAACGTTGTCCGCCACCCCGATGAGCTCGCCAAGTGGAACCACGACTACGGCTTTGATTACGAGCTGGGCACCATCTACACCGTCATCGCCGGCCTGCTGAACCTGCTTGTAGTCTTCGACGCCTACTCCGGCCCGTTGATCCAAAAGCCGCCCGCCACAAAAGAAGAAGAACCCGCGGCCACTGGCCCCGGCCAGGGCGCCGGCGGCACGGGTTCTGGCGGCCGGGGTTCTGGCGGCACGGCTTCTGGCGGCACGGGTTCTGGCGGAGAGGATCCCGACGGCAAGACGTAACTCGTGAGCTAGGCTGCCATGCATCTACTCTCACCCGAACTCGCCGCGACTGTCTTGCCGCTCGCCCAAGCAGAGCGGCTGTGGTTCGCCGCGCCGCTGATTGTGAGCGTCAGCCTCGTCTACGCGGCCACCCGGCACGAAGACACCACGCCGATCTTGTGGCACGCGCTCCGCTTTGGCGGCTCGCTGGTGCTGTTCATGCTGGTAATGATTGTCGTCCTGCAGCTGCTGACGTGGGCCTAGCACACCGCCGGCCCGAAGAGTGGACCGCCGCAGCGAAGGCGGCATAAGCGGCGCGGGACGGAGAAGCACTCTACCTGCACGACGTGCAGCAGAACGTCACCCGCGTGCTGGACGGTGATGGCGGCCTCGTTGATGCAGCCCGACGCCGCCGCCTTAAACACCACGC
>JBCCQL010000444.1:0-2965 GCA_039024355.1 Planctomycetota bacterium | reverse complement strand
CGTCTCCCTGCGGCGGGTGATGCGGCCGGCTAGACGCCTGCTGCTCGTGCGGCGGGTCGAACCGACGCGTCTCGGCGGCGTCGCTCTCGCCGAAGTCGCCCCCGTCGTAGTCGTCGTAGCGGGAGACGTAGCCCGGCTGCTGGGCACGGTGCAGCTCTTGCTCGTACTCGCTGACAACCTTCGCCTGGATCATCTCCCGGCACGAGGAGTTGATCGGGTGGGCGATGTCCGCGTACAGCTTCGCCCGGCCGTCGGCGTCCTTGATCATCCGCCCTTCTTCTAGCCTCACGCCGCAGTTGTTGCAGTAGTTCGCCCGGAGGTGGTTCTTCATGCCGCACTTGGGGCAGTGCGACGTGAGCTTGCGGCTGGGCATGGCGACGAATGGCCCGCTGGCGCCCTCGATGATCTTCAGGTCGCGGATGACAAAGCAGCCGTCGAACGTGATGGAGCAGAATGCCTTGAGCCGCTCGCCCGGCTCGTCCATGAGCTTGATGCGCACCTCAGTGATGTCCACAACGGATCTCCTGATGTTGGTGGCGCTAGCCCTGCGCCCGCGGGTGCCTGCTCTGTTGCGTTGTCGCCAGGTTCGGCGGCGTCGGGCGTGTTGTCGCTCCGGCTCTTTGCTGTTCCGGTACTGCCCGTTGGTGCTGGTGGGTGCGGTCTTTGGCCCTGTTCCTCGCTGATGTCGCTGCTGGTGTTTTCGCTGTTGGTGTGAGTCCTTGGCCTGGCGGATCGCTCCGCTGGTTGCTGCAACGCTCGGCGTGTTGCTACGCGGCTCCGGGCGATTCTAGGGTGCGCGGCGTGTACACCCAGCCCAGGCGTTGCTGCCGCAGCCACGCGGCGACACGCCCGGCGAGCTTCGGCGTCTCGCACAGGCCAAAGTAAACCGAGCCGCTGCCCGACATCTGGTGCGCGGCGACCGGCAGGCCAGCCATCGCGTGCCGCAGGCGGTCGATCCACGGCGTCAGCCGCTCGGCGGCGGCCTGCAGCCGGTTCTGCATCAGCGGCGCAGCGTCCGCGAGGCGCCCGCCGCGGAGGGCTGCAATGAGCCGCTCCAGCGGCCGCGATTCCAATTGCCCCGAGCCTGCCGCGTCGTGCAATGGCGCCCCGTAGTCCGACGGCTCGAGCTGCGAGAACACCTGCCCCGCCCCAAGGCCAACGGGCGGCTGCACCAGCACGCACGCCATGCCCGCTGGCAGCGGTGTGGGCGTGACACGCTCGCCGCGGCCGCGGCAGACCGTGGCACCCGCCGCGAGCAACGCGGGGACGTCGCTGCCGATCTCTGCGGCGATGCCGGCTAGTTCGCCCGGCGGCAGCCGTTTATTCCACAGGTGCTGCCCCGCGTGCAGCGCGGCGGCGGCGTCGCTCGACCCGCCGCCAAGCCCCGCGCGGCTGGGAATGCGTTTCCACAGGTCGACGACGGCGCCGGCAGACACGCCCAGCCGCTCCCGCAGGGTGGCGAGCGCGCGGATCACCAGGTTGTCACTGCCGGTGGGAATAGGGTCGCCGCCCGGCGCCGGGCCGTCGCCATCGGTTGGACCGGGCGTCGGCGGACGCAGGTCGTGCACGCGCAGCGTCAGGGACGGGTCGCCCGCCGCACTCGGCGCCACGCGGAGTGTGTCGAAAAGGCTGATCGGCGTGATCAGCGTTTCGAGCTCGTGGAACCCGTCGCCGCGGCGGCCGAGCACATCGAGGTAGAGGTTCAATTTTGCCGGCGCCTGAAGGATCAAGCCGGCGGGCGTTCGACGGGCATTCGCAGGGAGCCTGGTCAACGCTTGAGCCTCGGTTTTTGCCCGCGGCGTGCCCGCCAAGCGTCGCCGGTGTCGGTTGCGGCAGAAGTTGCGTGCATCACGGCTTGGCTAACGATGTTGGCAGACGGGACGCGCGCCCGGACAAAACCTTCAACGGCCTAGTGCTCCGCCGAACCCGACGCCCCCGCACGGGCGACGCGGTGGCGCGCGTCGTAACTCGCGTTGGCGAAAAATCTTACAGCCGGCGCCGGCAGCGGTCAACGTAATTGCTGCCTCTGCCGCTCCGTAGAAACCCCGGCCGCCGGCGAGCTATAGTTCCGCGTCTGGCGCCGGCCGATCCTGCTGAGTGACGCACGCCTGTCAGCGAGCAGAAGCCGCGCGATGAAGCTGCCCAGCGGCGCCGGGCGGCCGCGACGGGCGGATCATCGCTCCGCAGATTTCTAGCCCCTCCAACCCGCTGCCATCGAGCCTTCCGCTATGCCCACGCTCCGCCTTGGCGATCTCACCACGGCCCTGCGGGGCTTCTTGATGGGCGCCGCCGATATTGTGCCGGGCGTGTCGGGCGGCACCGTCGCGTTGGTGCTGGGCATCTACGAGCGGCTGCTCGCGGCGATCAGCCACATCGACGCCCAGCTGCTCGGCCGCCTCCGGCGGGGCGACTTCGCCGGCGCCGCGGCACACGCCGATCTGCGGTTCTTGGTCGTGCTGGCCGGCGGCATCGGCGTGGCGGTCGTTACCCTCGCCAAGCTCATGCACTATCTGCTCGAACACCACTTGGGCTGGACCTACGCGGCGTTCTTCGGGCTGATCTTGGCGTCGGCCGTGCTGGTGGGGCGGATGTGCCGGCCGGAGTCGCTGGCCGGCGTGGCCGGGTGCCTGGCCATCGGTTGGGTGGCGGCCGGCGCCGCCTTCTGGCTGGTGAGCCAAGACCGGCTGACCGCGCAGCCCGGGCCGGCCTACACCTTCTTCAGCGGCGCGATCGCCATCTGCGCGATGATCCTGCCGGGCGTCAGCGGGGCTTATCTGCTGCTGCTGCTCGGCAAGTACGAGGAGGTCACCGGCATCCTCAAGCGTCTGCCGAAGCTCCAGGTCGGCGCCGCCGACGTCGCGACGGTCGGCGTTTTCGTCGTTGGTTGCGCGATCGGCCTCTTGCTGTTCAGCAAGCTGCTGAACCGGCTGCTGGAGCGTCATCACGCGATGACGATGGCCGTGCT
>JBCCQL010000443.1:0-2973 GCA_039024355.1 Planctomycetota bacterium | reverse complement strand
GGGCCTTCCCATCTGCCCCGGCCGCCGCCTACGATTCACCGGCCCGCGGCGCTCGTACGCCGCTTGCACTCCTCCTAGAAGTGCCCGCACTGGCTCTCCCGATTGGCCTGCTGTGCCGGTCACGCTCTCCGGCCGGGCGACACCACCCACGATCGCGTGCATGAAGACCCTCGCAGAAGAACACCCCGAAGCCGCAAGTAGCGCCGCCGGCAGCGCAGCCACCGATGGCGCAGCCGCCAACCGCCTGCGTGCGGTCACGCCGCTGGGCATCGCGGCCGACCGGCTCCGCGAGCTCGCGGCCCAGCTTGAGCAGGCCACCACCTCGGCGCCGACGGCTAGCGGCCTGCTGGAGGAGGCGATCAAGCTTGTCGAGGGCTTCGAGCGGTACACCGAGCAGTGCGCAACGCCCCTGAGCCCGTCGCTGCAACAGCTACGCGAAGAGACCCTCGCGGGCGTTTGGAACACGGGTGACGACGATACGGGTGGCGACGATACGGGCGGCCTCGACACGCTCGAGAGCGAGATGCTGTCCGGCGCCGCGGAGGCGACGCTGCTGCAGATGCTCATCCGCATCACGGCGTCGCGCCGGGTGCTGGACATCGGCATGTTTACCGGTTTCTCGTCGCTGGCCATGGCCCAGGCGTTGCCGGTAGGCGGCGCCGTGGTGGCGTGCGAGGCGAACGCCCGAATCGCTGCGTTCGCGCAGCAGCGGTTCGACCGCGCTCCCGGCGGCGACCGCATCCAGGTGTGTATCGGCCCGGCGGCCGAGACCCTCGCCCGCCTACGCGACGCCGGCGACCGGTTCGACCTGGCCTTCCTCGACGCCGACAAGCCGGGCTACGCCGAGTACTACCGGCTGCTGATCGACGGCGCCCTGCTGCGGCCCGGCGGGCTGCTGCTGGTGGACAACACGCTGCTGCAGGGCGAGCCGTACGACGCACGCCCGGCGTCGGCGGGCGGCGACGCCGTCCGGCAGTTCAACCGCCTGGTGCTCGAAGACGACCGGGTGGAGCAGGTCCTGCTGCCGCTGCGTGACGGCGTGACGCTCATCCGGCGGAACGGCCAGCCATGCTGAGCCCCGCCGCTGCTGGTCCCGCCGCCGCGGGCCCCACGGCGTCGGGCGTCGCCGAGGACTGCGCGGGCCGCGGCTTGTTGGGCCGCTTGCATCTGCACAACCGGGCGAAGTCCCTTGCCGGGCTGGCCGCGTTGCTTGCCCTGGCGCCGGCGTGCTTGTTGGTGGTCGCGGCGTGCTGGCTGATTGCGGCGCCGCCGCGTGTCGCCGGCAGGCTTGCGGGCCGTGGCCGCCGCGGCGCCGCAGCGCCGCAACGCACGGTGCTGATCACCGGCGGCAAGATGACCAAAGCGCTCGAGCTGTGCCGGGCGTTCGACGCCGCCGGCTGGCGTGTCGTCCTGTGCGAGACGCCCAAGTACTGGCTGACGGGCCACCGGTTCTCGCGCGCGGTCGACCGTTTCCGCCTCACCCCGGAGCTGGGCGACCCGGCGTACGCCGACGCCCTGGCCCGGATCGCCCGCGAAGAGAACGCCGCGCTGTTTGTCCCGGTGAGCAGCCCCGCGTCCAGCCGCGTCGAGTCGCTCGCCGCCGGCCGGCTGCCTCCGGGCTGCCGTGTGGTGCACGTGGGCGCCGATCAGATCGACCTGCTGGACGACAAGTTCCTGCTGGCCCGGGCGGCCGCCGACGCCGGGCTGCCGGCGCCACGGTCGTTCCGCGTGACGCACCCCAGTCAAGTAGACGACGCCTTCCTGCGTGGCGAGCCGCGGCGCTACCTGCTCAAGAGCATCCGCTACGACGCGGTCCGGCGGCTCGACCTGACGCGGCTGCCGCTGGCCACGCCCGAGGCGACCTCGCGGTTTGTCGCCCAGCTGCCGATCTCGGCAGACAACCCGTGGGTGCTGCAAGAGTTCATCCCGGGCGAAGAGTTCTGCACGCACAGCACCCTGCAAGACGGCCGCGTGCTGGTGCACGTCTGCTGCCGTTCGTCGGAGTTCCAGGTGAACTACGAGCACGTCGAGGCGCCCGAGGTTCAGCGGTGGGTGCAGGAGTTTGCGGCCGCGTACCGGCTGACGGGGCAGGTCTCGTTCGACTTCATCCGCGCCGCGGACGACGGCCGGTTCTACGCGATCGAGTGCAACCCGCGGACGCACTCGGCGATCACCGCTTTCTACCGGCAGCGGCGGGCGCTCGCCGAAGCCTACGCCGGCGATGCCCAATCACCAGACGCCCGACCGCCAGGCGCCCAATCGCCAGAGCCCCACACACCACAGGCCCAGGCGGCCGGGTCGCGCTCTGCCGCCGCCTCCGCCGCCCCGCCGCTGCAGCCCGCAGCCGACGCGCGGCCCACGTACTGGCTGTACCATGAGCTGTGGCGGCTGCTGGCCAGTGTGCCGTCGCCGCGGCGGTTCGCCGGGCGGCTGGCCGTCGTGTGGCGGGGCAAGGACGCCATCTTTGCGTGGCGTGACCCGCTGCCCTTCTTCGCGGTGCACCACTGGCAGCTGCCGCTGCTCTTGGCCCGCGACGTTTGGGAGGGCCGCGGCTGGGTCCGCATCGACTTCAACATCGGCAAGCTTGTCCAGCCGGCGGGAGACTGACCGTGCCCCTGCGACTGCTGCACCTGGTGGGCTCGGCGGAGAGCGCGTTTTTAGCCGGCGTCTCGCGTGCGTACGCGGCCGACTGCATCCGCGCCAACGCCGACGCCAGCCGCGGCGCCGAGCCTGAGCTCGACGTGACCGAGCAGCTCATTGCGTACGTCTCGCCCGGCGGGGCGTGGAGTTTTCCCCCATCGCTGGCTGACCCGTCGCTGGATGACCCTGCGCCCGAAGGCGGGCCGCCCCCACCGCCATCGGCGATGAGCGAGCGCGAGGCCCTGAATCACATCAAGCGGCTACGCGTCGACGCTGCGCGGATGCAGTCGGCCGCGTACGCACGCGAGACGCCGGCTAAAAACGCGCTCTCCG
>JBCCQL010000442.1:0-2978 GCA_039024355.1 Planctomycetota bacterium | reverse complement strand
GTCACGCCGCTACCGTCTTGCTGCTGGCGTGCCTACCGTACGTATACCCGCCGTTCGGAGCGGTCTACTGGATCGGCGTCGCCGCCGTCGCGGCGCTGCTCATGTACGAGCACGCCCTTGTGAAGCCCGACGACCTCGATCGCGTGAACCTGGCGTTTTTCAACGTCAACGCCGTAATCAGCATCGGGCTGCTGGTGATTGGAACCGTCGACCTTTTGATCTGAAACAGAAAGGGAACCGCAGATGAACGCTGATAAACGCAGATAGTCTTGGCCAAGAGCGATCTGCGTTCATCCGTGTTCATCGGCGGTTTCAAAAACCATGTTGCGAACCTCCTCCGAAATCCTCGCTCCGGTCCGCGAGAAGGTCGAAGCCGGTGAGCGGCTGACGCTTGAAGACGGCCTGGTGCTCGAGTCGCCCGACGTGCCGCTGCCGGAGCTCGGCGAGCTGGCCAACCTGGTGCGTGAGCGCAAGAACGGCAATGCCGGCTACTACAACATCAACACGCACCTGAACGCCACGAACATCTGCGTCTACCGGTGCAACTTCTGCGCGTTCCGCAGCGACCTCCGGCAGGCCAAGGGCTACTGGATGTCCAACGAGCAGGTGCTGGCCCGCGGGCAAGAGGCCGTGGACAACGGCTGCACCGAGATGCACATCGTCGGCGGGCTGCACCACCGTGCCAAGTACGACTGGTACCGCAAGGTGATCTCGCTGCTGTCGGACAACTACCCGTCGCTGCACCTCAAGGCGTGGACGCCCGTCGAGATCGACTGGTTCGCCCGCCTCACCAAGAAGCCCATCCGCTGGGTGCTAGAAGATATGCGCGACGCCGGCCTGGGCAGCCTGCCGGGCGGCGGCGCCGAGATCTTCCACCCCGAGATCCGCAACCAGATCTGCGAGCATAAGGCAGACTCCAACCGCTGGTTCGAGACCCACCGCGAGGCCCACGCCCTGGGGCTGCGGTCGAACTGCACGATGCTGTACGGCCACATCGAGCAGCCGTTCCACCGCATCGACCACCTGATCCGCCTGCGCGACCTGCAGGACGAGTCGAACGCCGCCGGCCATGACGGCTTCCAGACCTACATCCCGCTGGCGTTCCACCCAGAGAACAACAAGCTGGGCGAGGAGCGGAACATCAAGAAGCCGTCGGCCCTGGTGGACCTGCGGCAGATGGCCATCGCCCGGCTGATGCTGGACAACATCGACCACATCAAGGCCTACTGGATCATGCTCGGCATCGAGACGGCGCAGATCTCGCTGGCCTACGGCGCCGACGACATCGACGGCACCGTCCGGCACGAGCTGATCTACCACGACGCCGGCGCCACGACGCCCGAGGTGATGAGCGTGGCGGACATCGAGCGGATCATCCGCGAGGCGGGCCGCGACCCCATCGAGCGGGACACGCTCTACCACCGCGTCGAGCGGGACGAGGCGAGCTGGCGTTCGGGCGAGAAGATCACCGCCGGCGCCTGAGCGGCCGCCTCGCCGCGACGGACTACGTGCGCTGGCCTCACTGCACCATGCGGGCGGTGGGGATCGAGATGATCTGCTCGAACATGTCGCGCAGCACCCGTTCGTAGCGGGCCGGGTTGCCGCTGCCGCGTGGGGCCCGGCCGTCGCTGCCGGCCGTGCCGCCCAGGCGTGCCATGCGGTCCATGAACCTGTTGTCGGCGCCCATGCCGACGCCGGCCGGGTAGACGTCGATCTTGTCAGCCTCGAGCGCCTGGGCCTGCATCAGCGCCGCGTCCAGCCACAGCAGCCCGCCGCCGTACGACTCGTCCGATCCGGCGCCCGTGGCGAACGCCTCGACCTGAGCGTCGGGGCTTTCGTAGGCGTTGGGCATGCCGTCGGTCAGCAGTACGACGATGCGCGTGGAGGTCTCGCGGGCGCGGCCGCCCTCGTCCGGGCGGAGCAGCATCTGCTTGGCAAGCACCAGGCCGGACTCGGTGGCGGTGGTGGTGCCCTTGTCACCCACGGCCTGCAGGTCCGTAAACGCCCGCATGGCGGCCGTGTAGTCGGGCGTCAGCTCTTGGCGGACCATGCTGCCGTCGGTCGTGTCGAACGTCACCAGCGAGACGTGGTCGCGGTAGGCCGTGCTGGGGATGCCGCGGTTGCGGTCCTCTAGCACGTCCACCGCCGCGATGGCCGCCCGCCGCACCGCGTGCATCGGCATCTCCCGCGGCGGGAATGAGAAGCTGCGGCCGGCCACGCTCTCGGTGTGCCGCGGGCAGAACGGGCTGTCGACCGACAGCTCTACATAGTTCGCGTTGTCAGGCCGCAGGTCGCGGCCGTGGTCCATCAAGAACTGCACGTAGGTGAGGTAGCCGAAGTAGTTCCGCAGGTTCTTGGGCAGTTCGGCGTCGGCCGAGGGGAAGCTGACGGGGTTAGGGTTGTTGAACTGGTCGATGCGGTCGCCGTCCTGGCTAGGCGGCAGCCATGCGTCGTACCGCCCATACATGCCGCCGACGCGTGGCAGGCCGGGCCCGCTGGCCTCGGCGCCGTAGAGCTGCGTCGTCAGGCCGTAGGACGCGGAGACGCCAAGCCGCGTCGACGCGATCGCCGCCGCCCGGTCGCGCCAGAGCGTGGCGATCTGCTGCACGCCCCGCACGGAGGGCGCCGCTCCGATGGGCGGCTTGGGCCGCGGCCGGCGATTGCGGTCGCCGCTGCTGGAATTGCCATTGCCGCCGCTGCCCTTGCCGCCGCTGCTCGAGCCGCCGCTGTTGCCGGCGCCGGCCCCATTGCCCCCGCCGCCACTGTTGCTGCCCTGATTGCCGCTGCCGCCGGAATTGCTCCCGCTGGAGCCTCCACCGCCATTCGACCCACCACCGTTGGACCCGCCGCTGCCGGACCCGGAACCGCTCCCGCCGGAACCTCCGCCGCCGCCAGAACCCGAGCCGCCACTGCCCGAGCTGCCGCTAGAGCGGCCACCGCTCGTCCTGTTGTCGTCATCGTCGTCATCGTCGTCATCG
>JBCCQL010000441.1:0-2996 GCA_039024355.1 Planctomycetota bacterium | reverse complement strand
GGCGTTGGCCGCCAGCACGGCCGACGCCGGGTCCGCCTCGCCCCGCGACTCGAGCAGCTCGACCGCCAGCGGCGTCAGCTCCGCCAGCAGACCGTCGCGTTCGCCCGGCCCCACCCGCGATAGGTAAGCCGAGAAACCGGGCGCCGCCCCCCCACGCACCGCCGACTCAAACGCGTCGCACAACGCGTCCAGCCGCGCGCCTAAAGACCCGCCACCGCTCGAAGGCCCGTCACCACCCGATGGCCCACCACCGCCAAAAGAATCGCCCCCCGACATCCGCACCCCCCAATCCCATGCTGTCCCGCCAACGCCGCTAAGCGTAAGTTACCGCCGGCGGCGATCAACCTTTTGCTGCGGCCAAAGCCGACACCCGCAAGACATGGCGAGGGGAACCGATGCAGGAAGAGACAAGCGGCGAAGAGCCCGACGAAGTTGCCGAGTGGGTGCGTGGCTTGGCGGCGGGCCGGCCCGAGTCGAGCGAAGAGATCTGGCGTGCCTACTACGACAAGCTGACGCGGTACGCGCGGCACAAGCTCGCCGGGCACCCGCGGCGGGACCTGGACGAGGAGGACGTCGCCCTCAGCGCGATGAACAGCTTCTACCGCGGCGCGGCGGAGGGCAGGTTCCCAAAGCTCGACGACCGCGACGACCTGTGGAAGCTGCTGCTGACCATCACCGCCCGCAAGGCACAGAAGAAGATCCGCTGGGGCATGGCGGCCAAGCGGGGCGGGGGCGAGGTGCGTGGCGAATCGGTCTTCGCCGCCCGCGGCGACGGCCTCGGCCTGGCCGACGTGCTGGGGACGGAACCCAGCGAGGCGTTGTCCGTGGGTGTCGCCGGTTCGTGTGGCGAGCTGCTGGCGAAGCTGGACGACGACTCGCTGCGCGAGATTGCCATCGCTCGCCTCGAGGGCTACAGCAATGAAGAGATCGCCGAGCGGCTGGACTGTGCCGTACGGACCGTCGAGCGGAAGCTGAAGCGGATCCGCACGCTTTGGTCACGCGAGCACGCCGCCACGGCCGACACCGGGGCAGAAAAAAGCTGAGACGCCTGGCGGGCGCCATCGGCCGTCGGGCATGAAGGGGTGTTCCGACGCCGCTGAGCGTCGCTTTCCCTGAGCGATACCCCCGCACCGGAGTCTGCCATGACCGCCCCACGCTTTGCTCTCGCAGTCTGTCTATCGCTGGCCGGCGCCGCCGCCGGCCAAGCCTACGCCGGCAACATCCACACGCCCGTTAGCGGCACGTGGGTGCATCAGTCGAACGCGGCGAAGTTTACGTTCCAGATCTACAACGCCTCGCAGATGAACGGCGCCCACCCGGCGGGCACGATCCTGGTCAACGGCCTGCCGGGCCGTTTCGCTTGGAAGCAGTACAGCCCAACCAACGGCATCCTGTACGTGCAGGGCCGCAACGGCCGGACGCAGTTCTTCGTCCGCTTGGCGGGTCCCACGACGTTCTACTTGTACGACGCCGGCAAGGCGGTGCGGTTTAGCCGTGTCGGGCCGGGCTTCCCGGTGCCGCCCGGGCTAGACCAGTGGAAGCCCGCGTGGCCGCAGCCGATGCCCCAGCCGATGCCGCAGCAGCCCATGCCGCCCGGCGTCGCGCCGCAGCCCGGCGGGAACGTCGCTTCAGACATCTTGTCGGCCATCGCCCTGGGCATCAGCAAGTTATAAGAGGGTTCGAACAGAACCTGGGCCCTTTGCGGCGATGTCCGCGATATCGGCCGTGAAACGCCGATCGCCTGCCCCGACTTTCGGTCTAGTGCGTTGGCTCTCAGCACGGCTGGCGAGCGGGCGTCGGCTCGCCGACAGCAAAAATGAAAAATTGCCCCGCCCGACCTGCACCATGCGGGTCGGGCGGTTTCTCGTTCTGCCTTGCTGTGTCGTGGTGCGGTGCGGTGGTGCTCAGAGAAGAAACTCTGCTGGACGACCGTGCCTGAGCCCGTCGAAGGTGGCGTGTATCCAAGCCATGCGTTGCGGCTGAGCCTGCATCAGCCCACACCCCGCCAACCACGCAGCTTCACCCGCGTTGAAAACTTCATACGAAATTCAAACTGTTCAAAACGGTTTCGGTAGGGCGCAGAACGCTTCGCCGCAGATAACAAAGCGTGGTGACGGAAACTTGAAGAAGGGTTTTCTGAAGTCCCGCGTGCAGACGCACTTCTGAGCGCCACGCTTGTGCCGAGGAACACTCCGCCTAACTCTTGGGCGCAACGATTGCGGTGCTGAGCGCGGTCCGGGCCACGCGACGCTAGCGACTTGCCGTCCACACCAGCGCCGGTAACTTCGGCCGCGTTCTGACAAGGCCGCCTTCTCGCCGATCCCATCTGGCGCCGGCCTTGTTCTTCCGCTGGTCGAGGCACGCATCATGCGGCGCTACCCTGCATCCTGGTCTACCGTTCTTGCCCAGCTGGGGTTCAAGGCCAAACGCCGGCCAAGGCGGAACACGCACGGCCGGCGTGCGTGGATCGAGCCACTCGAGCAGCGGCAGCTGTTGGCGGTTGATGTTTTTACCGTCACCACGCTCGCCGACCAGCACGATGGGGATGCAACAGACGGCCTCAGCCTGCGTGAGGCGCTGGCCGCCGCCGACGATGGCGACGCAGCGGGCGAGGTGGATCGCATCGTCTTCGACCCATCGCTCTTCGCCGCGGGACCCGGGACGATCCTGCTGGGCGACGCCGACGGCAGCGGCGTGATCGACGGCACCGAGTCGCCTGACCAGCCCCACTGTCAGTACCAGCTTCTATGTCAGCGCTAGGGGTTCGCCCGCTCGGCTCGCTGGAGGCGTAGCCGGAGGTTGGAGCGAGTCGGCGTGAAGACGCTGTTCATCGAGCCGGGATCCCCTTGGGAGAATGGCTACTGCGAGAGCTTCAACGGTCGGCTGCGTGACGAGCTGTTGGCTCGGGAGCAGTTCGACACGCTCACCGAGGCGAAAGTGCTCATCGAGCGATGGCGGCGGCACTACAACACGATCCGCCCCCACGGCTCCTTGGG
>JBCCQL010000440.1:0-2997 GCA_039024355.1 Planctomycetota bacterium | reverse complement strand
CTTCGATCAGCCGGTCCCAGCCGCCGCCCCAGACCACCTTGATGACGTTACAGCCGGCGCCGCGGAACGTGCCCTCCAGCTCTTGGATGATCTTGCCGTTGCCGCGCACCGGCCCGTCCAGCCGCTGCAGGTTGCAGTTGATGACGAAGATCAGGTGGTCCAGGTGCTCGCGGCTGGCCAGGGTGATGGCGCCCAGGGTCTCGGGCTCGTCGCACTCGCCGTCGCCGAGGAAGGCCCAGACGCGTTTGCCGGCCACGTCCTTGATGCCGCGGTCGGTCAGGTACTCGTTGAAGCGGGCCTGGTAGATCGACATGATCGGGGCCAGGCCCATGGAGACCGTGGGGAACTCCCAGAACTCGGGCATGAGCCACGGGTGCGGGTAGCTGGACAGGCCGCCGCCCTCGCCCATCTCGCGGCGGAAGTTCACCAGGTGGCGTTCGTCCAGGCGGCCCTCCAGGAAGGCGCGGGCGTACATGCCCGGCGCGGCGTGGCCCTGGTAGTAGACCTGGTCGCCGGCGAAGCCGTCGTCGCCGCGGCCGCGGATGAAGTGGTTCAGCGCCACCTCGTACAGCGTGGCCGAGCTGGCGAAGGTGCTGATGTGCCCGCCGGGCGCCGCCGGGTCCCGGTTGGCGCGGGTGACCATCGCCATGGCGTTCCAGCGGACGTAGCTCTTGATGCGCCGCTCCAGGTCGCGGTCGCCCGGGAAGGGGGGCTGCTCGGCCCGCTGGATGGTGTTCAGGTAGGGCGTCGTGGCCGTGAACGGCAGCTCGACGCCGTTGCGGACGGCGGCCGACTCGAGGGCCGAGAGCAGCTCGCTGACCCGCCCGGGCCCCTTGCTGTCGAGCACGTAGTCGAGCGACTCCATCCACTCGGCGGTCTCCGCCGGGTCGACGTCGTTGGGGATGGGCGAGTTGGGTTGCGCGTCGGCGGTTGCCATGGCTTATCCTGATCTTCTGTTTTGAACCACAAAGGGCACAAAGGACGCGAAGGAATTAAAAACTTAAGCCTTTGTGTCCTTAGTGTCCTTCGTGGTTTGTTATTTCCGTTTCGGTTTGTAGATCTCGGTCGCCGTGCCCAGGTGGACCTCGCCGGCGAAGGCGATGGTTTCGCTCAGCGTCGGGTGCGGATGGATGCTCTCCGCGATGTCGCGGATCTGGCAGCCCATCTCGATGGCCAGGACGCTCTCGGCGATCAGCTCGCCGGCGCCGGCGCCTACGATGCCGCAGCCAAGGACGCGGTCGGTCTCCGGGTCGATGATCCACTTGGTTAGCCCATCGGTCCGGCCGTTGGCGGTGGCCCGGCCGCTGGCCTGCCACGGGTACTGGGCGACCCGCACCGGCCGGCCCTGCTGCTTGGCCTCGTCGGCGGTGAGGCCCGCCCAGGCGATCTCCGGGTCGGTGAACACCACGGCGGGGATCGCCTGCGCGTCGAAGGCGGAGGGCTCGCCCGCCAGCACCTCGGCGGCGATCTTGCCCTCGTAGGCCGCCTTGTGCGCCAGCATCGGGTCGCCCGCCACGTCGCCGATGGCCAGGATGTGCGGGTCGGCCGTGCGTTGGTGGCTGTCCGCCTCGACAAAGCCCCGGTCGTTGACCACCACCTTCGTGTTCTCTAGGCCGATGCCCTTGGACACGGGCCAGCGGCCGATGGAGACCAGCACCCGGTCGAACCGCAGCTTGCCGGCGACGTCCGGGCCCTCGACGCTCACCTCGACCTGGTCGCCCAGGTCCTTCAGGCCGGTCACCTTGTGGCCCAGGTGGACGGCCTTGAACCGCTCTGCCACACGCTTGGCCAGTGGCTTCACCAGGTCGCGGTCGGCGCCGGGCAGCAGGCCGTCGCCCAACTCAATGACGGTGACTTCCGTGCCCAGCTCCGAGTAGACGGTGCCCATCTCGAGGCCGATGTAGCCGCCGCCGATCACCAGCAGGCTCCCGGGGATGTCCTGCATCTCCAGGGCGCCGTTGGAAGACATCACCCGCGGGGAGCCGATGTCGAGGAACTTGGGCATGGCGGCCACGCTGCCGGTGGCCAGGATGCAGTGGTCGAACGTGATGCGCTCACTCTCGTAGGTGGCGGGGTCGCCCCCTTCGAGCTGCAGCGTCGTGGAATCAACAAACACGCCGCGGGCGTTGATCCGCTTCACGTTGCGGCGTTTGGCCAGCTGGCCGAGGCCGCCCGACAGGGTCTCGATGACGTGGTTCTTGCGGGCGCGGAGCTGCTCGATCTTGATCTTGGGCTTGGCGAACTCGACGCCCCACTCGGCCATCTCCTCGGCCTCGGAAACGATCTTCGCGACGTGCAGCAGCGCCTTGCTGGGGATGCACCCACGCAGCAGGCAGGTGCCGCCCAGGCGGGGGTCGGCCTCGATCAGGGCGACCTCCATGCCTAGGTCCGCCGCCAAGAACGCCGCGGCGTAACCGCCGGGGCCGCCACCGAGAACAACAACTTGGGAGTGCATCGACACGTTGGCTGGTTCTGCTTTCGGCTGGTTGAGATTGGTTGAGATGGGGCCGTTGCAGCACCACGCGGCCCGCCACAATCGGGTGGGCCGGCGCCGAGGCGCTGCTACGCCGGTCGCGGACCCACGGGCGTGATAGCCACGCTCGGCCGGCCGCTAGCCCCGCGCAGGCCGCCCGTCGCAGGCCCGTCGCAGGCCCGTCGCAGGCCCGTCGCAGGGGGCTGTTTGCCGCACGCCGGCCGCGGCGTCTGCGCGGCGCCCGAGAGCCTCGCTAGAAGGTTCCGTCGGTCGCTGCGGCCGTCGGGCAGAAGACATCCGGGCCTGCCCGCCTGAGCCACAAAGTCTAGCTAAACCGGCCCCTCCGACAATGGGCGCCGGGCCGATGCGGCGATGCCTGCCGCGGCGGCGGGGCGTTCGCTAAGTCTCGACAGGAAGGCGAATTGCGACGATCCGCCAGTTCTGAGATCGGCCGCTCCTGCGGGGAATCGCCCCGCCTGCGTGTGGCGGGGCTACGCGTCGCGGGGCGAGCGGATTTCTGCCAG
>JBCCQL010000439.1:0-3009 GCA_039024355.1 Planctomycetota bacterium | reverse complement strand
CGGCCCCGCGGATCACCATGAACGTCCACGGCACAGGTTGGATGCCGTCTTCCGCCAACTCCCCCTCGCGATTCGTGCGGCGGAGGATCGGCTGCATCACGTCGCCCGGCTTGAGCCAGTCCGGCGCCCCGATGCGTGTGGGCAGCTGCGATCCGCGGATGATGAGGGTCGCCTCGTCCCCTTTCTCGCGGTCTACCTCGAGCAACGCAACAGGCGAAAAGACCCGGCAAACCAACGCGAAGGCCGTCTCGGCCGCGTCCGCGAGCCCACCGCTCTGGGTCGTCTGCGGCCGGCCCTGCATTTCGAGCAGCGGGTCGCACTCCACGGCGGTGACGGTGACGCCGGTCGGAAGCTCGCGGATGGTGACCATCATCAGCTTGTCGGCGGGCTGGTCACCACCGCGGGCGAGGGCCAGCAGCCGCTCCGGCGAGTGGCCGGTGAGCGCCTCAACCCGCGCGGCGCCGGCGAGTGGCTCGGCGGTGAGCTTCCAGATGGGCCCGATCGCCGCGTCGGTGCGCTCGGTGATGTGCTCGGCAACGCGGTCCGCCAGGGTTTTGCTCGGCAGCGACCGCGCGTCGACGGCAATCAGCACCCGCACGCGGTACGGCGTGAGCGTCCAGTACCGCGTATCGACAGGCGCCGCGTCCGCAGCGCACGTCAAGGCCGCCGCCGTGAGTGCCGCCAGCCAAACGCATCTACGGTGTTGCATGGTTCTGATCGGCCGTGCCTCTGGCGCGGGGTGCTGCTAACTTGCGAGTCGGGCCGCCCGCGGGCTACGGCGCCGTGGCGGACTTGCGCCAGTCGGCGATGCTTTGGTACAGGTGGATTGTGGATGGTGGCAGGCCGGAGACTTCGCGGCGGGCGGCGTAGAAGTTCGCCGTTTGCCAGAGCGGGATCACCGGCAGGTCGCCGGCGGCCAGCTCGTGGATGTCGGCCAGGCTGGCCACCGCCTCACGCCAGTTGCGGGCCTCGTCCAGCTGCTTGAGCGCCTCGAACATCGGGTCGCTGCAGCGGCCGGCCACCCCGTCGGGGCCCAGCACCCGCTTGGCGTCCACCGCCGGCTCCCACGTGGCGAGCTCCGCGTACCGCAAGTCGTAGCCGCCTCCACCAGCCAGCAGCTCAGCGGCGGGCAGCTCGATCAGCTCGATCTTGATGCCCAGCGGAGCAAGCTGCATCTGAATGGCTTGGCAGGCGGTGCGTGCGATGGGGTCCGAGTCGTGCGCAAGCCGCAGCTTGGGCAGCGGCGGAAGAGGTTCTTCGGCGGCCTCCTCCGCATCCCCTCCTTCGGCTTCGGCGGACTTGCCCTCGTCCTGACGCTTGTCTTGACGCTCCGCGGCAACCGTGTTGCTCCAGCCCACGTTGGCCAGCAGCGCGGCCAGGCGGGGCTCGTACGGCCTGGGCTTCACCGCGTCGTTGTAGCCGTACCGCACGCCGTCGCTGAGCGACATCCCCGCCGGGAACGGGCCGCTCACCACCTGGTACTCCGGCATGCGGGCCCCGGCCAGGATCAACTCGTCGAGGATGCGTTCGCGGTCCAGCCCGTAGCACAACGCGCGGCGGAACTCGCGGCTGTCTAGCAGCCGCTGCGCCGCGGCGCCGGCCGCTTTCTCCGCGGCGTTGTGCGGGATCAGCACGTGGACCGTCGGCAGCCGGTAGCGGCCGATCTGGATACGGTCGTCCGAGCGGAGCGTAGGCAGCTGCCAGGGCGCTACCCGGTCTAGCAGATCGACCTCGCCGCTGAGCAGCTTGGCGATGGCGTCGTCGTCCGCCTGGATCGCAACCTCATCGATGTTCGTAATGGCCGACGCCTGGCTGCGGGCCTCTAACGCCAGCAGGCTTTGGTTCTCCTCCCCCTCGGGCCGGCGGGCGCCGAACGCCCCGAACGGCGCGGGCAGCCCGCACTCGTCGAGGCCGACGTCGCTCAGCAGCGCTTCGGGCCGGACGTGCGTCCGGGCGAGTTCGACGACCAACAGGTCCGGCTCCGGCGTCAGCACGCCGCCCAGCACCCGGGCGATCGCCGGGCGGTACGCCCGCTCCTGGGGCGTAGCGGCCTTGAGCAGCCAACGGGCCACCCTGGCCGGCGCCGCGTAGGCCGCGGCGGAATCGCGCGGGTAGTCGAGCACCGTCAACGAGAGCTCGCGGCCGGTCGCGTCGAGTCCGACAATGCCAACCGGCGACGCGTAGACGCCGCCCTCCGGGCTGTAATCGGTGATGCGGGTGAGCGTTTGGGCCGCGAGGAACCCCGCGCGGATCGACGCGGGCGAATCCACCCGCTGGCGGAGGGGGAGCGTCGCCGCGGTGCGGACGCCCACTACCACCGTCGGCTGCGCCCGCTGCACCAGGCCAAGCAGCTGCGCCGCCCGCTTGTGGCTGGGCCAGATCGACAGGGCCTGGTTGGCCGCCGCGCGGGCGCGGCGGTACTGCTTCGCCCGGAAGGCGCGGGCCCCGTCGGCGACACGCTCGTCGGCCTGCTGCTGGAACCGGCCACGCCGTTCTCCGGTGACCGACAGGCTGAGCTCCGCGAAACGCTTCTCTACCACGTCCAGGACGGTGCGGGCCGTGCGGAGGCCGCCCGCGTCGAGGTGCCCCTGGATGATCTTGCCCGCCACCGCGTCGACGGCGCCGGCCAAGCCTTCGGCGTTCGGCTGACGCTCGTACAGGCTGGCCAGGATCGCCAGCGCCCGATCGAACTGCCCGGCCTCGAAGGCTACTTTGGCGTTGCCCTGCAGGTACGTGCTGGTCGCCTCGGGCAGGCCTGGCGTGGACGGGTGCGTGCGGTGCAGGCGCTGGAAGAAGTCGAACGCCTGATCGTACTTTTTCGCCCGCGTGAGCTTGACGCCCTCGGCGAGCAGTATCTGCTCGAACAGCTCGATCCGCCTAATGCTCGACCACTGCACCTCGAGCACCTCGGTGGGCTTGTCCACCAGGCGGACCTCGAGCTTGCCCTTCGGGAACGGGTCGGGCACGACACGGCCCGGGAAGTCGAGCGTGCGGACCTTCAGCACGGCG
>JBCCQL010000438.1:0-3014 GCA_039024355.1 Planctomycetota bacterium | reverse complement strand
CCAACCAAGCGGCGTTCGCCCGGTTGATTTTTGGCAGCAGCGAGCAGACGCGGCTGGTGCTGCTGGTGGCCGCGTGCCTGGCGGCGGTGATCCTGCACCACTTCTTCGAGGCGGTGTTCGCCGGCTTGCAGCTGTTCCGCGTGGTGTCCGCCATGCAGTTCTGCCAGAGCATGGTGTTCGCCGCGTCGGCGCTGGGGCTGATGCTCGGCTGGCGGGCCACGGCCGAGGGCGTCATCGTTGGCTACGCCGCGGGCTGTGTCGTTTCTACGGCGGGTGTGGTGGCTTGGGCGTGGCTGCGGGGGCTGGCCAAAAGCCAGCGCGACGCTGATCCTCAGGCCCCGCCGCACCGCGAGTTCTGGCCCCCGCTCATGAGGTTCGCCGCCGGGGTCTGGGTGGCCAACCTGCTGAGCAACCTGTTCTCGGTGATCGACCGGTACATGATCCTGCACTGGGGCGCGTTTGAAACGGGGGCGGCGCTCGAGTCCATCGGCAACTACCACACCAGCACCATTGTGCCGGTGCTCCTGGTGTCGGTCGCAAACCTGCTGGTAGGTGCGATGACACCCCACCTGAGCCACGACTGGGAACGCGGCGATACGCTACGCGTAGCCAACCGCCTCAACCGCACGCTGCAGCTGGTCGCCGTTTCGATGCTGGCGGCCGGAGTCGTGGTGCTGGTTTTCTGCCCGTGGCTGTTCCGCATCGCCTTCGACGAAAAGTACGCCGCGGGCCTCGCGGTCCTGCCTTGGACGGTGGCCTCGTGCGTCTGGTTCGCCCTGCTGCTTGTCGCGCAGACCTACACCTGGTGCGCCGAGCGGACACGCGCGGCGGCCCTGCCGCTGGCCCTCGGCCTGGGCGCAAACGTAGCGCTCAATGCCGCGTGGCTGCCGAGCTGGGGGCTAGCCGGGGCCGTAGCCGCTACAGCCGTGGCGACGCTCATTTCGCTCATGGCCCAGCTGGCCGTCAACCAGCGGCTGGGCATGCGTCTGGCCCCCAGCACCGCGGCGGCGTGCCTGTGCCCGGCGTTGCTGGTTGGCGGGGCGGCCGTGGCTGCGGCCGGCGCTTGCGGCATCGCCCTGGCGGCGGGCGTGTGGTGGGCGGCCTCGCGTTCATCGCGGGCGGGCACTCCGCTGGCCGCCCGCCGCGGCTAGCCGGCTGACCAAGCGACACACCCGAGAGCCCGACGCCATGCCGCCCGCCTTGCCCAGCAACAACCCGATCCGGGTCATGTTCTTGGTGACCAGCATGCCGGTCGGGGGGGCCGAGACCCTGCTGGTCAACCTTGTGCGGCGGCTCGATCGAGACCGCTTCGCCCCCGAGGTCTGCTGCCTGAAGCAGCCGGGGCCGCTTGGCGAAGTGCTCGCCGCGGAGCTGCCGGTCCACCATGGGCTTACCAGCCACAAGCTCGACGTGCGGGTCCTCTGGCGCCTCGCCCGATTGATGCGGCGCCGGCAGACCGACGCGGTGGTGACCGTCGGCGCCGGCGACAAGATGTTCTGGGGCCGCCTGGCGGCCAAGCTTGCCGGCGTGAAGGTGATCGCCTCGGCCCTGCACAGCACAGGCTGGCCCGATGGCGTTGGCCGGCTGAACCGCCTGCTAACGCCGCTCACCGACGCGTTTATCGGCGTCGCCCAGCCGCACGGCCAGCACCTGGTGCAGAACGAGGGGTTCCCGGCCGAGCGGGTGCACGTCATCCCCAACGGCGTCGATACAGCGCGTTTCGCCCCGCCGGTCGGCAGAGACGCCACGCGTGCCGCCCTCGGCCTGCCGGCAGCGGCGCCCACCGTGGGCATCCTCGCGGCGCTCCGCCCGGAGAAGAACCACGAGCTCTTTTTGTCGGCCGCTGCCCGCGTGCTCAGCGATGTGCCGGACGCCCGCTTCGTGGTGATCGGCGACGGCCCACGACGCAAGCCTCTGGAAGACTTCGCCATAAAACTGGGTATCGCCGGCTCGGTCTGCTTCCTGGGCAGCCGCGGCGATGTGCCAGCGCTCCTCGGGGCCATCGACGTGCTCGCGCTGACCTCGCACAACGAGGCGAATCCTGTCTCGATCCTCGAAGCCATGAGCGTCGGCAAGCCCGTGGTTGCGACCGATGTTGGCTCGATCCGCGAAAGCGTCGAGGTCGGCGTCACCGGCTTTCTGACGCCGGCCGGCGATGCGGGGGCGATGGCGGCTAGGCTGACCGAGCTGCTGTGCGACCCGCTGCACGCGCAACAGATGGGCGCCGCCGGGCGGTGCGTTGTCGAGCGGCGTTGGTCGCTTGACGCCATGGTTGGCGGCTACGAGCGGTTGCTCCAACAGCTGTTCACTGCGAAGACCGGCCGCAAGCCCGACCCAGTCCCTCCGCCCGTCGATCGTGCCGTCGAAGCGTGCCCGCGTGCGTTCACCGGCACGCCGTAGCCAGCCGGTCACGCTTGTCGTCGCGCGGCGACACGGCGGGTTTCGGGCCCTCGGGGCCACTCGCGGAGTCCCACCTCGCAGGTCATAATCGCAGCCCTGCGGCGGGGCGGCGTGACCTCTGCCCACGGCCCCTGCGGCGTGACCCTGCGATGGTGACCGAGTACCTGCTGACCGTTACCGCCCGCCTGCTGAGCGGGGCGAGCGTCCGCTGGGTAGACAGCCAGCCGGACACCTGCCAACGCGTCTATTTCGCCAACCACACCAGCCACCTGGACGTGGTGCTGGTGTGGTCCGCCCTGCCCCACCACGTGCGGCGGCTGACGCGGCCCGTGGCGGCCAAGGACTACTGGAGCCGTGGCTGGCTCCGCCCGAGGCTGGCCCGCGTGTACAACGCGATGCTGATCGACCGACGCGCGGTCAAGGTCCACCAGAGCCCCGTCGACCTGATGATCCGCGAGATCGGGCACACGTACTCGATCATCATGTTCCCGGAGGGCGGCCGGCAAAGCGGCGAGGACGTCGGCGAGTTCAAGAGCGGGCTCTTCTACCTCGCCAAGAAGCGGCCGGACCTGGAGCTTGTGCCGGTCTACCTGAACAACATGAACCGGGTGCTG
>JBCCQL010000437.1:0-3016 GCA_039024355.1 Planctomycetota bacterium | reverse complement strand
GGCTTTCGGAGGCAACGTTCAAATAAAATCGGGCAGGCCGTTAGCACGAAAGGGGTGGCGTCGCCGGCCGTGGCCCGACGACCCGTGCGGCGCTGCACCGCTGATCGACCCGCGGCGCCGCCGCCTGGTGCGTCGCCGACGCCGGCACGTCGCAACACGCCACTGCGGCGGGCAGGGCGGAGCCGGCCGCGACGCTCGCAGCAGCGCCAGAGGAATCGCCCCGTGCGTCGCGGGATGCCGGACGCGGAGCCAACTGCAGGGCCCGGGCGTACAACTCGGCCGTCCAGCCGCGACGCAGCCGCCAGTCGTACTCGGCGGCGCGGGCCTGGGCGCCTCGCTGCAGGGCCGCCAACTGGCCGGCGTCGCCGGCGAGGGTTTGCAGCGCGGCCGCGATCGCGGCGATCGACTCGGCGGGGCGCGTCACGGGGATGGGCTTCGCGCACTGGGGCGTCATGATGTCGCCCGCCCCCTGATGGTCGAGCCCCACGATAGGGGCCCCCGCGGCCAGGCTTTCGATCAGGCCGGTGCCGGAGGTGTCGCGGAGGCTGGTGAAGGCAAAGGCGTCGGCCCAGCGGTAATGCGGCAGTGTCTCCTCGTAGCCCGGCCACTCGACCCACTCGAACCGATCGGCGACGCCCAGCCTCTCCGTGAGCCGCCGCCACGACGCTCGGCACGGGCCAGTCCCCAGCACACGGGCTTGCACGCGCGTCGGGTCGGGCAGCTGCGCAACCGCGCGGGCGAGCAGCGGGAACCCTTTCCAGGGCTGCAGACGGCCGGCCCACAGTACACGCAGCGGCCCCGATGGATCGCGGGGCGGGCGGGGCGGCGCCACCGGGCAGTCCAGGCCGGTTTCTAGCTGCAGAACGGACGCCACCCCAAGCGTGTCTGCTAGGTGCTGCTGCGCGGTGCGGGTGGCGGACACCACCACCGCGGCCTTGGCGGCCGCCCCACGCACACGCCGGCTGGCCCGGATCTGTGCGGCGTTGATCACGTTGCGGCAGACCTCCCGCACGCCCGCCATCGGCGAGAGTTGCCCAAGGTACCGCAGCGGGAAGTCTTGCGTGCCGCCAACGGGGCCCCACACAAAGGGCGCCCCCAGCTTCCACAGCAGGCCCGGTTCGCGGTAACCGCAGAAGTTCACTTGGTGCGTCAGGTCGAACGGTTGTTCTGCGTGCAGACGCTGGGCGTACTTAAACGCCTGGTTGTTCCACCGCCTGTACCGCAGGTAGTACAGCGGGGACAGCTTGCTCAGCACGCTGTCGAGGCCGCTCTCGCGCACTTGCAAGAAACGGATGGTGGCGGCGCCGCCCAGTTCGGCGGACGCCCGGCGGCTTAGGTCGTCGGCGTCGGCCGCCGGGCCGACCAGCACCGTCACGTCGCAGGATTCTGCGGCTAGCATGGCACGCCGCCAGCCGTTGCGCATCTCCATCGTGCGTTGCGGGTGGCACGCGTAGGCCACCATCAGCAGCCTCGGCCGGCCGCCGGTCGCGCTGAAGCGAAGCGAAGGGTTGTCGGCGTTCTCACGCACAAGAAAAACCTTTCCGCCCAAAAGGCTTCCTGCCCAGCAGACTTACCGCTCCGGTTGGCGTTGCTACCGCGGGCCACGCGAGAAGAGCAGCGAGGGACCAGTTTCTAGGATCAGCCGTGCGTCCTGCAGCGGGGAACGCTGCTTGATGTACTGCAAGTCCATCCTAATC
Source organism: Planctomycetota bacterium (assembly GCA_039024355.1). GTDB lineage: Bacteria > Planctomycetota > Planctomycetia > Pirellulales > Lacipirellulaceae > JBCCQL01. The sequence goes on along the minus strand of JBCCQL010000437.1, from coordinate 1,319 downwards.
CACTCGTCGAAGGGCACGATATTTCTGCCGCGCACCTGCCAAATGCACGTGATGCCCGGGGCGACCTGCAGCCGCTGCCGTTGCCACGGCTTGCAACGCTGCGACTCGTCCACCGGCAGCGGGCGGGGGCCCACTAGCGACATCTCGCCACGCACCACGTTCAGCAGCTGCGGCAGCTCATCCAGGCTGAGGGCCCGCAGCACGCGGCCGACCCGCGTCACACGCGGGTCCCGTGTCATTTTGAACGCCGGGCCGTCCTGCTCGCTGTGCCGCCGCAGGTCGGACTTGCGGCTGTCCGCGTCTACCTCCATGGTGCGGATCTTATACATCTTAAATCGCCGACCACCAGCCCCTTCGCGGTACTGCACGAAGAACGGGGAGCCTTTCGAGGTCAACGCCACGGCGCCGGCACAGGCGGCTACGACGGGCGCCGCCACGGTCAGGCCGAGCGTGCCGACAAACACGTCGGTCGCCCGCTTCCAGAAGGGTGTCGGCCGCACGAACAACGCATCGAAGCTCGAAGCGCGGCACGCCGGGCCACTTTCCACACCGGTTGCCGGCACGCTGCCGCTCGCAGAAACGGTGCGGCTGGAAACCTCGGCCGTCTGGAGCGTCGCCGGCTGAGTTACTGGCTCGGCCGCAGGCTGTGCCGCGGGGTGGGCGCCGGCCGGCGGCCCGGTTTGCCACGGCTCGTCGGAACTGCCATCTGGGTAAATGAGCACCTCAAAGGCCGCCTGCTGCTGTGGGACGGGCGGGTTCTCCTCGACAGCGTCGCCGGCAGCGGTCTCGAACTTTGCTGTCCCGCAGAGTGCTGCGTTGATGTCCTGAGCGACTTTCCAAGCTCCATCGAAGGGTGTGTCGGGCAGCAGCACGCCGAAGCGGCCATCACGCAGCAGGCCCGCGGTATCCGTCAACCGCAGCCGGCTGTCGAGCAGCGTGGCTAGGTGCTCCGCCTGTTCGCTGTGCTTGGCGCCGTCCGGGAGCTGAATGAGCAGCATCGCCAGCACCGAGCCGTTGCGGTCCACACGCATACGTTCGCACGTCGCGGCGTGTTCAAACTGCGAAGCGTCGAGCAGCGTATCCAAGCCACCGCGGCCGCTGGAGGCGCCGGTCACCCGCGCCAACCATTGGGGTAGAGCCATGATGAACGTCAATCGTGGGAGTGGGTTTCGGGGGGGGGGCGCGGGTGGGGGGCGTCGATACGTGTGGGATCGACGGGCGGGACGGCCCGGGCGCGGCGCCAGCTCTGCGGAGGAGCCAGCAGCCATTCCGGCGCCCAGGCTGCTGCCAGGGGCGGGTTGCTAGGCGACATGGCCGGG
>JBCCQL010000436.1:0-3032 GCA_039024355.1 Planctomycetota bacterium | reverse complement strand
TGCCGCCCAGGATGATCAGCGGCTGGCCGGAGAGCAGGGCGTAGGCGACGCCGCAAACGGCCGTGGCGATGAGCATCTCGACAGGGCCGATGGCGCCGGGCCGCCCGGCGGCGGGGTCGGCGCCCGTGCCGGCGGCCATCAGGCCGCCGAAGATGATGGCCGGCGCCAAGCAGGCGAAGAACAGCAGCAGCGTCGAGGCCAGGCACTTCGGGTGCAGCCCGTCAATCAGGTCGCTGGCGTAACGCGGCGCGCGGCGGGCGGCGTCATCGAACACCCCGCCCCGCAAGCGCCCGGTCCACCTCAGCCCGGCGGGCGTGGGGTGGGGCTCCTCGGCCGGCGGGGCCGCCGCCGGCGCCGTGCGCTCGGTGAAGCGGCTCAGGGCCTCAACCAACTCGGCGCCGTTGGCGGCGTGGCGGGCCTCGTAGCGGAACTCGTCGTCCGCCATCAGCCGGGCGACTCCGGCCAGGGCGTCCAGGTGGTGGGAGGTCGCCTCTTCCGGGCCCACCAAGAAAAAGAAGAACCGCGTCGGGATGCCGTCCGGGGCGCCCAGGTTCAGCGGGCTGCGTGTCCGCACGAACACGATCACCGGCTTGAGCACCGCCGAGTGGTACGCGTGCGGCACCGCCACGGCGTGGCCGATCGCGGTCGACGCCTGCGCCTCGCGGTCCAGCAGGGCCTGCTCGACCCGCCCGGCCTCGGCGGCGGCCACCAGCCCGTCCCCCACCAGCAGCCCGACCGCGGCGTTGATCACGCCGCCCAGGTCGTGCGCGTCGAGGTTCAGCAGCACACGCTCGTCGGCAAAGGTCTCGCGGAGCATTCGCACGGCTGGCCTTTGGCTGACGCGGGCGGTGGCAGGCGGCGGCGACCGGCAGGCGGCCGGCTCGCGGGCCAGCAGTATAGCCGGGCGGCGGCGCCGGCAACGGCCCCGCCGTTTGGCGGCCACGATGGGTCGCCCGCGAGAGAACTACGCACGCCCCGGGTGCGGGTCAGCCGCGTTCGTATCGGACGAATCGGAATCGCTCGTGGTCGCGGTCTTCGACCACACGCCAATCGCCGAGGCTGAACTCGGGGAAGTGCGTGTCGCCTTCGTAATCGCCCTTGATGGTCGAGAGGTACATCGCGTCGGCCCGGGGCATGGCCTGCTCGTAGACCGACGCGCCGCCGCCGCAGAAGACCGTCTTGCCGAACGACCGCGCGACGTCGATCGCCTCGTCCAGGCTCGCCGCCGCCACAGCCCCGCCTGCGACGCCGCCGCGCCGGGTCAGCACCACGGTGTGGTCTGTCGTCAGGTCCGGCCCGAAGATCTCGTAGGACTTGCGGCCCATGAAGATGGTTTGGCCGGCGACCAGATCTAGGAACTGCTGGTACTCCTCGGGCACGTCCCAGGGCATGCCGTCGCCGGCGCCGATCACGCGGTCTTCGGTCATCGCAGAGATCAGGATCACGACGCGTCCCCCCGCTCGGTGTAGAAGCCCCAAGAGTGGTCGCTGAGCCGGGCCGCGGCTACGCACACGCTGCGCCCCGCGTGGCTCAGCACGTAGCGCTGGAAGCTGGCGGTTTCATCGAGCGACGTCGGGTGGGGCAAATCAACGGGCTCGGCGCCGCGGGGCGCCCACTCGGCCCGCCACGGGTCGACGCCCTCGATCTGCATCGGCTGCCCGTCGAAGACCTCCCCGACAACCCGCCACTCGGCTTGCAGCTGAGCCCGCTGGGCCGAACGCCGCGCGGCGAGCCGGCCGGCTGCCGTGACCCGGGCGACCACCAGCGGGGTGGCCACGGCGCCGAAGGCCGCGCCCGCCAATCCGCCGAGGCCGGCGGCAAGCGTGGGCGCCACCAGCCCCGCAACCGCGTTGATGCCCACGGCGACATACGTACCCGGTTGCCGCGGATTGGCGGTGGCGTTCACCCGCTTCCGCTCGGCCAAGTACGGCGCGTTGACGGCAAGAAAGCAGACCGCGGCGCCGAGGGCGGCCCCTAGAACCCCTCCGGCGATGCCCGCCGCCCCAGGGTGTGCCACGGAACTCATGGGCTGCCTCGCCGGGGACGCCGGGGGACGGATCCGAGCATGACGGCGGCGCACACCCCGCCGGTTTGCATAGCGTAACGCCCGGACTTGGTGCGCGGTACCGCCGCGCTGCCGGTTTGGCCCCGTCATCAAAGGCCGGTTGTAGCCACGCGGCCGCCCCATGTTTCGCCGGGAAGGTTTCGATTCCGCGCGGCACGACACCGAAGGCGCCAATATGGCAGCGGGTGCAATCCGGGCCGCAGGGCCGCCGCGATACCGCTAGTTCGCGTCGCTTTCGCCGCTGGACGCCAGGATTGGCGGTTGGCATAGCGATTGCTCTGTTCTCCGACTAGGCAAAAAGACTGCCAAATCTTGCGTGAGAGAACCACTGTCGGCGAGGCTCCGCCGGCCAATTCCATAGCGATTCTGAACCACTGCCAATCGGCGCCGCCCTTTGGCTGGCCGCCCAAACACCCACCTGGAGGTCTGAGACGTGGCAAAGCAAATGGTCTTTGAGGACGACGCCCGCAAGCCGTTGGCGGCCGGCGTGACCAAGCTGGCGAAAGCCGTCCGCAGCACGCTGGGCCCGCGTGGCCGCAACGCGGTGCTGGACAAGGGGTGGGGCTCCCCGAAGGTCACCAAGGACGGCGTCACCGTCGCCGAGGACATCGAGCTGGATGACCCGTACGAAAACCTCGGCGCCCAGCTAGTGAAGGAAGCCGCCAGCAAGACCAACGACGTCGCCGGCGACGGGACCACCACCGCGACGGTGCTGGCCGAGGGCATCTTCCGCGAGGGGCTGAAGATGATCGCAGCCGGCGCCGACGCCATGGCCCTGGGCCGCGGCATCAACAAGGCGGTCGAGGCGATCAGCGAGGCCATCGGCAAGATGGCCGACCCCATCGAGGTGAAGAACAAGAAGAGCCTGCAGCAGATCGCCACGATCGCCGGCAACAACGACCCGACGATCGGCGCTGTGCTGGCCGACGCCTTCCAGAAGGTGGGCAAGGACGGCGTCATCACGGTC
>JBCCQL010000435.1:0-3036 GCA_039024355.1 Planctomycetota bacterium | reverse complement strand
GCTACGATTCGCTGTCGCAGTACACGCCCACGTTCGAGCCGGGCCGCTGGCAGCCCGACCCGCTCAACCCGACGCAAGAGGCCTGGGGCCCGGCCTGGGGCAGCGTCACGCCGTTCGCCCTGGAGACCAACACGCAGTTCATGCCGCCGCCCAGCCCAGACCTGACCAGCGAGGAGTACGCCGACGCCTTCGACGAGGTGCTGCAGCTGGGCTCGGTGGACAGCACCGAGCGGACGGCCGACCAGACCCAGATCGGCCTGTTTTGGGCGTACGACCGCGAGGGCCTAGGCACGCCGATGCGGCTGTACAACAACATCATGCGCGAGATCGCCGACCAAGAAGGCAACTCGATGCACGAGAACGCCGAGATGTTCGCCCTGGCGTCGGTGGCGATGGCCGACGCCGGCATCGTGGCGTGGAACGCCAAGTTCGAGTACGACCTGTGGCGGCCGGTCACCGGCATCCGCCAGGCGGACGAGGACGGCAACGGCCTGACGATGGCCGACCCCGATTGGACGCCGCTGGGCGCCCCGGGCGGCGCGGGGACCGACTTCACGCCCCCCTTCCCCACCTACATCTCGGGGCACGCCACGTTCGGCGGGGCGATGTTCGCCGCGCTGGCCGAGTTCTTCGGCGACGACAACATCGCGTTTACGATCGGCTCGGAAGAGCTGCCCGGCGTGGAGCGGTCGTTCACTTCGCTAAGCGAGGCGATGGCCGAGAACGGCCGCAGCCGCGTCTACCTGGGCATCCACTGGAACTACGACGACACCGTCGGCCAAGAGACCGGCGCCCAGATCGCCCAGTACATCAGCAGCGGGCTGTTCCGGGCTTCTGCGCCGGAGCCGGCGACCGCTGCGCTGCTGGCCGCGGTGGCGCCCGTGGTGCTCGCAGCGCGTCGGCGCTGTGCGTAGCTGGCGGTGTGTGTAGCTGGCGTGTCGCCTGTGCCAGCCTAAAGGAACTCGTTGATCAGGTTCTCGATGTACTCTTGCCGCCCGCTGGCGTTGGCGGCCGGCTCGCCCTTGTCGAGCATCAGCTCCTCGAGCGACGCCAGGCCGTGCCGGCCCGACTCGATCTCGGCGCCCAGGCCTTGTTGCCAGCTGGCGTAGCGGTCTTCCATCAGCCGCTGCAGCCGGCCGTCGGCGCGGATAGCCGCGGCGATCTTCAGCCCGCGGGCGAAGGCGTCCATGCCGCCGATGTGGGCATAGAACAGGTCGATCGGCTCGAAGCTCTCGCGCCGCACCTTGGCGTCGAAGTTCACGCCGCCGGTGGTCAGCCCCCCGTGGCGGAGTATCGCGTGCATGCACTGCGTTGTCAGGTAGACGTCGGTCGGGAACTGGTCGGTGTCCCAGCCCAACAGCAGGTCGCCCGTGTTGGCGTCGATCGAGCCCAATGCCCCGGCCGCGCCCGCCACCTCTAGCTCGTGCTGCATGGTGTGGCCGGCCAGCGTCGCGTGGTTGGTCTCCAGGTTCAGCTTGAAGTGCTCCAGCAGGCCGTGCTCCCGCAGAAAGTTCAGGCACGCCGCAGCGTCGGTGTCGTACTGGTGTTTGGTGGGCTCTTTCGGCTTGGGCTCGATGTAGAACTGCCCGGCGAAGCCGATCGCCTTGGCGTGGTCGACGGCCATGTGCAGCAGGCGGGCCAGGTTGGCCTGCTCGCGCCGCATGTCGGTGTTCCACAGGCACTGGTAGCCCTCGCGGCCGCCCCAGAACGTGTAGCCCTCGCCGCCCAGTTGGTGCGTGACCTCAATCGCCTTCTTCACCTGCCCCGCGGCGTAGGCGAACACCTGCGCGTTGCAGCTGGTCGCGGCGCCGTGCAGGTACCGCGGGTGGCTGAACAGGTTGGCTGTGCCCCACAGCAGCTTGACGCCCGTGCGGTCTTGTTCTTCCTGGAGCACCGCCGCCACGGCGTCTAGGTTGCTGTGCGAGGTTCCTAGCGTCGGCCCTTCTGGCGCGACGTCGCGGTCGTGGAAGGCGTAGTAGGGCACGCCCAGCTTCTCGAAGAACTCGAAGGCCACACGGGCCCGCCGCTGCGCGTTTTCGATCGAGTCTGTCCCGTCGTCCCACGGCCGCTGCATCGTGCCGGCGCCAAACGGGTCGGCCCCCGTGCCGCGGAACGTGTGCCAGTACACGACGCTGAACCGCAGGTGCTCCCGCATGGTCTTGCCCTCGACCAGTTCGTCGGCGTCGTAGTGGCGGAAGGCGAGCGGCTGCCGGCTGTCGGGGCCCTCGAAGCGGATACGCGGCACGTCGGGGAAGGCTTCAGAGGACATAGACTTGCCAGCGATAGAGACCTGAGGGCGGCGGCGTCGGCGCCGGGCACGGGCAGTATTGTGCCGGCTGCAGCGGCCCGCCGGTAGCGTGGCCTTTGCCGGACCAAGCAGGTTGGCTACCATCTCTTACCGACGGCCGCCTCCAGGGCCGCGTCTTTGGGGATTGGTGTAATCGGTAGCACGACGGATTCTGATTCCGTTAGTCGGGGTTCAAGTCCCTGATCCCCAGCTTGCCCCCATGCTCTTTGACAATCGGTAGTTACGGCTCACTTCTCGGCGTCTCCTAGCCGAACGGATTCTTGGAGGTGATCACAAAAGTGATCAGACGCCGTGCGCCCGATTCGGTCTTTGGCCGACTCGAAGCCCGCCCAGATCGCGTCCGCAAGCTCCTCGGCGTCGATCGCGACGTAGAACTTCTCGGTCGTCGCGATGTTGTCGTGTCGCATCAACTCCTTGAGCACGAACGGCTTAACGAGCGGCGCCCACCGCGTGCCGAACGATCGGCGGAGGTCCTGCGCGCTCGCGAACTTGCGCCTTAGCCGAACGGATTCTTTGTGATCACCCGCGCCGTCGGCGGTGCTGTGCACCACCACGCCCGCGGCCTTGCCGATGTCGCTGATCCGGTCGCTGACGTGCTGCAGGTTGCGGGTCGATCCGGCCTGCCGCTGCCGCAGCGGCTCGAACACCCAGCCCGTACGCTGCGGCGCCGGCGTGCGGCGGAGCAGCGTGTGGTGATCGGTCGATGCGCGACCGTCGCCCAAGAACCG
>JBCCQL010000434.1:0-3041 GCA_039024355.1 Planctomycetota bacterium | reverse complement strand
CGCGGGGATGCACTCCCCCGCGGCGGGCTTTTTTTGTGCCCGCAGCGTGATTCATCCCACACGAATAGCACGGTGCCGGCGTGTCGAAGCAGGTCTACAGAACGCTCAGCGAAGCCCGTGGCGAGGTCCGCAACGCCGACCTGCTGCTGTTCCGGCGCCGTGGGCTGATCGCCATCGCCGGCCGTGGCGTCCACTCGCACGCCGCCAAGGCGGCCTGGTGGGGCGACGAGCTGATGTGCCTGGAGATACGCGAGTGGTTCGGCGGCCGGGCGGTGACGCTGGCCAGCCAGGTCCGCCGCCGTCCGGGCAAGATCGACGTCTTCCGGGCCAACCCGCGGCAGCGTTGGCCCGCCTTCGACCGGTTGGGCTCTACCCGCTTCCTCCGCCGGCTGGCGGGGTGCGACTACGGCTACGCGTCGGTGCTGGCGGCGTCGGCGCTGCACCTGCCCTTCATCCGGGCGTGGGTGCGGCCCGACACCGAAGACGCGTCGATCGACCGTCGGCCCCCGTTCTGCAGCCAGGCGTGCGCGATGGCGGACCGGCTAGGCGGCGGGGTGGACCCGACGCCGCAGCTGGCGGACCGCCTCACCGAGCCCGCCGACTTGGCCCGCAGCCCGTTTTACGAATACCGCTTCACCCTGTCGGGAGAGTAGCCCTGCGACGCTTTGGCAACAGCCGATGGTTGTCCGGCAACCGCTTGCGGTGCGTGCCTGCGTTGGCGGCCGCTGTGGTAGTGGGCTGCGTCCTGCACGCCACGCTTGCTGCGGGGCAGTGCGTCGGCCCGCTGTGCCCGCCGGCGGCCTGGCAGCCTGCTGCGTCGGCCCGCTACGCCCCGGCGCCGGCCGCGGCGTGCCGGGTCATCGCCCGTACGGCAACCGGCACGAACTTCGGCAGCGGGGCGTTGGTGCACAGCGCCGGCAGCCGCGGCTACGTCCTGACGTGCGAGCACGTGGTGGCCGACGCCGCGGCCGGCGTTTCGGTTGTGTTCGCAGGCGGGCAGGCGTACAGCGGGCGGGTTGTCGCCGCCGAGGCGGGGCCCGACTTGGCGGTTGTAGAAATCGCGGCCCCGCCGGCAGAGCCGTTCCGCTTAGCCATGTCGGTGGGCGACCGTTGGTACACCGCAGGTGGCTTTGGCAGCGATGGCCGCTACCGCACTGTCAGCGGACCGGTGGTGGGGCAAGCCACAGCAGCCGGCGCACGGGCGCCCAGCTTGGTGATCCGCGGCGCCGTCCGCAGCGGCGACAGCGGCGGCCCGGTGCTGACGCCCGGGGGCGAGCTGGTGGGCGTCGTGTGGGGTGTCCGCAATGGGGCCAGCTACGCATCGTTCGGCCGGCCGGTGCAGGACATCCTCCGCCGCGTGGTTGTGAGGGCACAGAAGCCGGCGCCGGGCGAGGACAGCCCCGCCTCCACACCGGAGGCAGACGCCGCGACACAGAAGCGATTGGCGGCCCTTGAGCAACGCGTGCAGAGCATCAAGCCGTGCCCGTGCGATGGCGGTTGCGTTCAGGCCAGCGACCTGCAGCGTTTTGCCACGCGAGAAGAACTCAACCGCCTAGCCACAGAGGCCGACCTTCGCCGCGGCGAACTACTTGGCAGGGTCGACCAGGCAGAAACACAGTCCGCATCCGCGGCGAGGCGGGCGGCGGCCGATGCGGTTGCCGAGCGGCTGCGAGACCTCCGTGCCACCGCCCGCGCTTACTCGACGCTGCAGGTGGTGCTCGGCTCGCTGGGCATCGGCGGCCCGGCGGGGGTCGCCTTGTTCGCCGTCGGCTGGTTGGCGAAGCGGCGCCGGGGGCGGAGACGAGCGAGCCGCGGCGTGGGAGGGCCGCGGCCCGAAGGCTTTCCCGGCGGGCGAACCGCCGAACGACCGCTACCGGTGGGACCAGGCGAGCCAGAGGCCGATCGCCGTTGACTCGCCGCCGCTGCCGCAACGCCTGGCCACGCAGACGCACTACGTGCCGTACGAGACCGACGCCTACGCCCACGCCCACCAGTGGGCCAGCGAGCAGGTGGCCCGCAAGTTCCCCGGATCGGTCGAAGTGCTGACAACGCTCGACTCGCTGATCAAGCAGCAGATGAACGCTCGATGAGGCGCTGGTTAGAAGGTGGCAGGCGGTAGGGCTCTGGTGCATGCCCTGGCCGAACACCAGCGACCGCCGCGCGTCGAGCTTACCTATCGCAACCAGCGCCCCCACGCTGGCGCCCGCCAACCTCCAACTAGCGCCTTTCAACGAGCACAACACCATGCCCATCACCAACACCGATTCTGTCCTCTGGTACAACGTCGGCGTGTTCGGCGAAGCGGGGTACGCGGTGCCCAACTGGTCGAACGACGTCGGCAGCCTCAACCCGCAGGTGTTGGACTGGGTCGACCTGGTAGGCCGCAACCTGTTCCACATCATGCACCACGAGGACGTGGACCTGCGGATCCCGCCGTCGATCAACACGTGCAAGCGGGTCCACAAGCTGTACCTCCGCGCGGCGAACATCCTGGCCGGCCGTGCCGTGCCGCCGGGCGTCGACAACCTAGAGGTGCAGCACGCCCGGCCGGCGGGCGAGGTCTTCCGCGTGTACCCGACGCCGTACTTCAAGGTCCGCAACCCGTTTCTTCGGCGGTGGGCCGGGCTCATCCTGGTCTCGCTGGCCGAGGCGATGCAGCACACCGAGAACCGCAAGGAGATGGAGATCTCCAGCGCGTTTGCCGGGCAGGTCGGCCAGTACATCAAGCGGGTGTACACCAACATGGCGATCGAGCTCTTCGGCGTGTCGCGGGAGATCGCCCACGCCGAGGGCTTCGCCCTGACCGAGGCGGACCTGTCCGCCTACAACCCGACCGAGTTCTTCACCTCGACCGAGATGGTCGACACCGTGCCGCGGCTGGACCGCGTGTTCACCGAGGACCGGCTGGAGCTGTTGGCCGAGGGCATCCCGGTCACCGAGCTGCCCGCCAACCTGGCGCCGTGGCCCACCAACCTGACGAACTTCTACGCGGGCACGCGGGGCGACGGCGTGATCAACCCGGCCGGCGGCGGCGCGTCGGG
>JBCCQL010000433.1:0-3048 GCA_039024355.1 Planctomycetota bacterium | reverse complement strand
CGGATACACAGTGGTCAGCGTGATCAGCACAAGCGTCACGGTGACACCCACGAGGATCGCCCGTCCTTGAAACGATCGTGACTCGAGGGTGCTGACGAGCGGCATGGCGAGGGGTCATCCGTTGCCGAACTGAGCGCGGGCGAGTTGGCGGAGCTGGTACGCGGTGACGCCGATGAGCAGCAGGCCCAGCAGCCAAGCCATTGCGGTGCCTAGGCCAAAGCGCAGGTCGAAGAAGGTGCGGATGAAGATTTCGAGTGACAGGATGGTGGTCGCGCCGTTCGGGCCGCCGCCGGTGAGCGCGAGGATGTAGTCGGCCCCGCCCTGGAAGGCGAGGACCAGCGACGCGATGAACTGGATGCCGATGAGGTACTTCAGTTGTGGAAGCGTGATGTGCAGCAGCTTGTGCAGCGGCGTGGCGCCGTCGATCTCCGCGGCCTCGTACATGTCCGAGGGCACCGTTTTCAGTGCCGCCAGATAGAGCAGGCACCCCGGGCCGGCGGTCGCCCAGACAATGGGCAGCACGGTGCAGAACATGGCCAAGTCCGGCGAATCGATCCAGCGCAAGGGCTCGAAGGCGAAGCTACCGACGGGGCCGCCGTACACGCTCCAGAACCCGCCGGACACCAGCGTGACGACACTCGCCACGACGAGCAGGCCCATTAGCCCCCACGTCACCGAACGCCCGACCCAACCGAATTCTTTGGATTGCCCTGCGATCCGCAGAACGATCCAAACCAGGCCCGCCCAAAGCACAAGGACGATCAACTTCACGCCGGTCGCGGCCAACGGACCAAGTGTGTTGAGCGAGAGCAGCAGCTGATTGAGCACCCCGAACTCGGTGTCGCCGTAGAGCTGTTTCCAAAGGAACATGACGACGACGCCGCTGATCACGGCGGGCAGATACACCAGCGTGCGGAATACGTACTTGGCGGTGTTGGTCGGCACCTCGTCGAGCAGGATCGCCAGCGCGATCGGCGGCCAGAAGCCCAGCGTCAGCAGCAGCGTGACGTAGTACAGCGTCCGGCCCAACGAAGCCCAGAACGCCGGGTCGAACAGCGCCTCCGCGAAGTTCATCACGCCGACGAACTCGCTGGGCACGGCGAGGCGGTAGTCGGTGAACGACAGGCCGAACGCCCAACCCAACGGCACGTACATCCAGAAGACCATCACGCCCAACGCCGGGGCGAGCATGAGCCAGGGCAGCCAACGCGTTTGTCCCGACCCCGCCGTGCCGGGCGGCGCGAACCGCGTGAAATATCGCCACGTCGTCATGATCGCTACCGCAAGCGCTGCCACGAGCAGCACCAGCGCGAACCAGCCGACCCAGGTCCGCTGCCGGATCTCGTCTTCGCCGAGCCGGCCGAGCAGTTTCGCATTGGTCTTCTCGGCCGACGCCGCGAGCAGGGCCTGCAGCCGGTCGGCACGCTCGGCCGGCGTCTGGTCGGCGAGGTCCAGCTCGAGCATCTCGAGCAGCGGCTCGGACATGTACCGGTAGATGTGCTGGGTGTTCTGGCCGTAGGGCTCGGGCACGCCGGTGTCGAAGGCGGTGGCGTAGATGTGTCGGATCGCCGGCGGGACCTGCGCGAGGGCTTCCTCGTGGCCGTACTTCTCCAGCCACAGCGGATTGGCGAACCGGCCAAAGCCGTTGTCGACGTAGATGCGGGTTCGGATTTCCTGCGCTTCTTCGGAAACCAGGAACCAGATAAACCGCATGATGGCGAGCTTCTGGGCGTTGGTCGCGCCCGAGAAGATACCGAGCATCTGCGCGTTGATCTCCGAGCCCCGGGTTCCGGCAGGGCTGAGCGGCACGGGTGCGTAGCCGATGAGTTGCGGGTTGGCCTGGATGACCATGTCTTGGCGGAAGGGCTGGAACGTCATGCCGATCTGACCGCGTCGCCACATCAGCTCCAACTCGTCGCCGACGCCCGGGCCGATAATCGCCGCGCCGCGTGCTTGCCGTCCGTTGTCGTTGACCGCCGCGAAAGGTTCGCGCGCCAACCGCCAGAGAAACGCCGCCGCTTCGGCGAGCTGCGGCGAATCAAACGCCGCCCGCCAGCGTCCGTCGTCGCCCCGTTCCATCGCCCGGCCGCCGTTGCCGACCAGCAGGGCGTACGAACCCCACGACAGGTACTGCCCGCCGTAAAACATCAGCCCGTACTGGTTTCGCGAAGGCACGGTGAGCCGACGCGCATAGTCCAGCAACTCATCCCAGTCCCGCGGCGGCCGGTCGGGGTCCAGGCCCGCTTCGGCGAAGAGGTCCTTGCGGTAGATCAGTACGTTGACCGCCATGCTCAGCGGCATCGCCCAGACGTGTCGGCTCTGGTCGTACGGCGGACGCAGGCCTTCGCGGTAAACCACCGGCCAGACCGGATCGGGCACCCGCGAACGCAGAAGCTCTCGCGCCGCCGCCACCTGGGCCTCCGTGGGAGACACGATCCAATCGCCGTGATCGTCCAGTTCGGTGAGTTTCGGATCGTCGCTCAGGACGCGTGCCATCAGCGGCTCGAGCGGTTCGAGGAAGCCCTGCTCGATATAGGTCGAGCTCTGCCGGAAGTTGACGTAAATGGCGTGCGGGGGGACGCCGGCGGCGATGGCCATCAGCGGGCCCGAGTCCATCGCCTCGCCGTGGATCTGCGGCATCGTGAAGGCTTCGATCTTGATCTCGGGATGCCGCTCCTGAAACAGCCGCACCAGTTCCCGGGTCGCCAGCGACGCGGGATCGACTGAGCCGGCCAGCGGCAACCCCTGCGATTTGAAGCGTACTTCGTGATCCGCAGCTCCGGCCCTAGCGAACCCGGCAGGCCAAGCAATCAGTGCCGCCACCAACGCGGCGAGAATATGAAGGCTTGCCCCCCCACGGGCCTTGCGGGACCGACCGCACGTCATCGTTCGATCCGCACCGCTTGGCGTATCGACCATCGAGGCATGCAGGCGACGCAGCTGGTCTTCGGTCAGATTGCGGAGTCGGGTCTTCCCCAGTACTGGCAAGACATGACTCTCGAGACGACTCTTGCTGGTCTCATAACTGCTGCGTTTACCCTTCTTGGG
>JBCCQL010000432.1:0-3063 GCA_039024355.1 Planctomycetota bacterium | reverse complement strand
TCCTCGTGCCAATCCCAGATGTAGCCTTCGCGCTTCAGCACCTCGGCGACGCCACGCTTTACTTTCGAGAGCGGCATCAGAACGCTTGGCCGCTCCACGCTGACCGCGTTGCGGATGCGGGTGAGCATGTCGGCGATGGGGTCGGTCATCATGGCCAGATGCAGCGCTTGGTCTTTTGGGTTGGGGGTCTTCGGGCCGAATCGTGACGGGTCGAATCGTGACGGGCTGGGGTGTCCTGCTCGGCCGCGCGGCTTACGCCGCGGCCTCTTCTCGCTGGAACGGGAAGCCGAGTTGCTCCAGCAGCAGCCGGGAGTCGTCGTCCGAGCCGCCCGAGATGCACACAGCGATGTTCATGCCCTGCGGCCGGGCGTACTTGTCGGGGTTGAGCTCCGGGAAGACCAGCTGTTCGGACAGGCCGAGGCTGTAGTTGCCGTTGCCGTCGAACGCCTTCTTCTTGCAGCCGCGGAAGTCACGCACCCGCGGCAGGACGAGCGAGATCAGCCGGTCGAGGAACTCGTACATGCGGGCGCCGCGGAGCGTGACCTTGGCGCCGATGGGCATGCCCTCGCGTAGCTTGAAGCCCGCCACCGACTTCCGCGCCCGGCACACCACGGCCTTCTGCCCGGTGATGTCCGACAGGGCGGAGGTCGCCTCTTCGATGTGCTTCTTGTCGGAGATCGCCGACCCGACGCCCATGCTCACCACGATCTTCTCTAGCCGCGGCAACGCGTGGGGGTTCGAGCGGCCCAGCTTCTCTTTCAGGGCCGGCAGCACTTCGGTCTGGTACTGCTGTTGGATGCGTGGCGGCATGGCTTGCGGTTGGTTTGGCGTCGGCGGATCGCCTTGGGCGTTTGTTTCGTTGTTGGGGGCGTGTTACGCCTTGGCGCGTGCCGCTTTCGCGGGCGATATCTCGCCGGCGCTGGCGTCGCACTTCTTGCAGTACCGCTCCTTGGAGCCGTCCTCCAGCAAGCGGGAGCCTAGGCGCGAGCGGCTGCCGCACGCGTCGCAGAAGAACATCAGGTTCGAGAGCTGCACCGGCATCTCTTTGCTGAGCCGGCCGCCCTGCGGGTACTTCTGGCTACGCTTGACGTGCTTGTAGACCTTGGCCACGCCCTCGACGATGGCCTTGTCCGCGTGGCGGTCGATCATCGTCACCTTGCTCCGCGTCCCGCGGTCGGCGCCGGCGATGACTTCGACGGTGTCTCCGGTTTTGATCAGCATGGCGTTGGTCGTCGCGCGGGCGGTGGGCTGTGGGCTGTGGGCTGTTGCTGACGGCCAGCAGCCAACAGCCGACAGCCGATTTAAACCACCTCGCTGGCGAGGCTCACGATCTTCATGAACTTGCGGTCCCGCAGCTCCCGGGCGACGGCCCCGAAGATACGCGTGCCGCGTGGGTTGTTGTCTTTGTCGATCAGCACGATGGCGTTCGAGTCGAAGCGGACGTAGCTGCCGTCCGGCCGGCGGTTGGGCGCCTTGGCTCGCACGATGACGCCCCGCACCACCGCCTTCTTCTTGACCTCGCTGCCGGGGATCACGCTCTTGACGCTGCAGATGATGACGTCGCCCAGCGTGGCGAACCGGCGCCGGCTGCCGCCCAGCACCTTGATGCACATCACCTCTTTGGCGCCCGTGTTGTCGGCGACGTTCAGCCTGCTCTGCATCTGGATCATGACGGGTCGCCGGGCTTTGAGCGTGCTCTCGTGTGTTGTTCGCCGCGGGCGGGTGAGCCCGCGTGCGGAAAGCGGTTGTTGGTTCTAGCGTCGGGTTGTTGGTTCTAGCGTTGGGGCAGCCGCAGGGCCGCACGCCGAGCTGGCGTTGCTTTAGGCGCCTGAGCCGTCTGCCCCGCCGTCGCTTGCCCCGCCGTCGTTTGCCCCACCCCCGGCGTCTGCGGGCTGCTCCCCGGCGGGCTGCTCGCCCCCGGCGACCGCCGCGGCTTCCGCCTCGACCTGGGCCAGCTTACGCGCCGCCCGCATCGCGGCGATGTCGACCAGTGCGCTCTTGGTCACCACACGCACCAGGTCCCAACGCTTGGTCTTGGACCGCGGCGGGCACTCGACGATCTCGACCGTGTCGCCCTCTTGCGACTCGTTGTTCTCGTCGTGCACGTGGCACACCGTACGCCGGCTGATGAACTTGCCGTACTTCGGGTGCTTGACCGACCGCTCGATCTCAACCCGGCGGCTCTTGTCCATCCGGTCGCTGGTGACGACGCCGATCAGCTGTTTCTTGGGCATAGTGGACGCAGGCGAAAGGGCTCAGGCTTCGGGCGGTTGTGGGCGTTTGGCGGTAGTGAACGTTTGGCGGCGGTGAACGGGCGGCCTTCGGCCGATCGAATCCATAGGCGCTATCGGCGCCTGCAACCTTTTGTTTACTCGGGAGCCGGGCTGGCAGTAGCAGCGGCGCTCTCTGCTTCGGCTGCCGCGAGCTTCTGACGCTCGGTCTGGATGGTCCTGACCCGCGCGATCACTTTGCGGTTCCGCCGCAGCTCGCTGGGGGCGTCCAGCCGCTCGGTCTGGGCCTGGATCTTGAGGCGGAACAGGTTGTCGGCCGCCTCCTTGAGCGTGAGCTCGAGCTGCTCGTCGCTCATCTCGCGGAGCTCTTTGACGGTGTCCATAATAGGTCTGGGCTGCTGTTGCTTGGCTGCGGTTGCCGGACTGCGGTTGCCGGACTGCGGTTGCCGGACTGCGGTTGCCGGGGTGCGGTTGCCGGCCGCGGCCGTCGGGTCTTCTCTCCGCTAAGCAGGCGCCGCTGATGTGTTACGCCTGCTGATCCCGTTTCACCAGCCGCACGGCAACCGGCATCTTGTGGGCCAGCCGGGCGAAGCAGATCTTCGCCGCGTCTTCGGTGATGCCCGCCACCTCGTACAAAATCGTGCCGGGCTTTACGGTCGCGGCCCAGTAATCAGGCTCACCCTTGCCCTTGCCCATGCGGGTTTCGAGCGGGATCGACGTGATCGACTTGTGGGGGAAGATGCGGATGTACAGCTTCCCCTCGCCGCGGATGTACTGCTGGGCGGCGATACGCCCCGCCTCGATGGTCTGGGCGCTGACCCAACCGCCCTCG
>JBCCQL010000431.1:0-3066 GCA_039024355.1 Planctomycetota bacterium | reverse complement strand
GGCCGAGAAAAGAGCCACCCCGCGGGCTGGGGGGTGTCGATTGGGGTGTGGTTACCGGCATTGCCGGTGGAGTGGTTGCAGTGTGGTATCCGGCGGTGAGTCTACCGCACGTGTGGGCGCATTGCGGCCAGAGCGGGTCTTGCCTCAAGCATTGCGCGATTAGCCTGATTCTGCGCGCCGACCGTGAAGGGACGCTTCCACCAGCTGTGGTGTCGGACGCAGAGGGCAGGCCGTTGCACAGCTGGCGATCGGCGATCTTGCCGTACCTCGATCGGGACGACCTGTACGCCCAACTCCGTTTCGACGAGCCGTGGGACAGCCCGGCGAACCTGCCGGTGACGTCGACGCCGGTCGACGTTTTTGCCTGCCCAGGTTCTGGGGCGTGGGGAGCCGGCGGGGTGTGCTACTTCGCCGTCACCGGGCCGGCCACGGTTTGGCAAGAAGGCGTGCCGCTGCGGCTGAGCGAAGTAAGCGACCGTCTGGACAGCACGCTCTTGCTCATCGAAGGCCCCGCCCGCCAGCCGTGGGGCAAGCCGGGCGACTTGTCATTCGAGGAGGCGCTCGACCTGCTCACCTCGCCGGTGCAGCCAGCGGTCAACGGCGGGCACGTCCTCGACCGCGGGCGCTTTTCGAAGCCAACCATGGCTCGGCATGTGGCGATGGCGAACGGCAAGACCTATCGGCTCCAGATGCCGCTGCCAGAGCCGCTCGCCCGGGCGTTGCTCACGGCGGGCGGCGGCGAGCCGATCGGGCTGAAGGAGGCGCTCGCCTGGGAAGCACCGCAGACCGACTGGGCAAGGGTCGCGTGCCTGGCCCTGTTCCTCGCCACGGCGGCGGCCCCCTTCGTCCGCCACCGCCTGGGCAGCCGCGCACCGCAGGGGGACGCCGCGTGAAGTTCCGCCTGAGCACGCTGCTGTGGCTCGTGACGCTGCTGGCGGCGTCGCTCGCGGCGATGGACGGCTGGGGCGTCCTGGCGTGCGGCGTGGTGGTGCTGTTCTGGGTGTGCGTGCTTAGCAAACAACGGTTTACGCTGGTCGATTTCGCCGTCATCGCGTTGGTGGCCGGCGTGCTGATCGCGTTGCTGTTGCCGGCGGTGCAAACCGGGCGTAGTTCATCCTCGGGGTGGTCCACCGGGCGGCTGCTGGGCCACGCGATCGCACACTACCACACGCAGCACGGCAGCTTCCCGCCGCCCTTCTCGGTCGACGCCCAGGGCAACCGGCTGCACAGCTGGCGGGCCCTGGTGCTGCCCAGCTCTTTGGTGGACGCGTTGCCGCGGGGCGTCCGTTTGGACGAACCCTGGCACAGCGAAACCAACACGCTGGCGATGGCCGGCAGCCGGGCACGCCGCGTGTGGCAGACCGCCCGGCGGCGGTTCATGCCGGCCGGGCCTCACTTCCACCCCGACGAGACCAACTTCCTCGCGGTTGTCGATAGCGGCGCCGTCTTCTGCCCTGCCGGGCCCGTCCGCCGGCGAGATATCTCGGATGGGCCGGGCAACACGATCATCGCCATCCAGGCGTTCGGCCACGGCATCCCGTGGTACGAGCCGCGTGACCTGTCGATCGACGAGGCCGTCGACCTGCTGTGCGACGACAGCGGCGTGATCCGCGAGTGGACGGACGAGCGTTGGTTCACCGTCGAGCACTACCGCGGCGTCCGCTCAGCGGCGCGGGCCGTCTGCTTCGCCGATGGCAGGTGCGAGTACCTGTACCCGCTGACCAACCGCGCGGCGGCCCTCGCCCTGCTGACTCGCGCCGGCGGCGAGGCTTCGCCCCAGTGGCCGCTCGTTGAAAAGGGGCACTGCCTGTACCCGCGGGTGGACAGCACGCGACGCGTCGTCCGTTGGACTCGGGTGTGGGGCCACGCGGTGTTTATGCTCGCGTCGTTGCTGCCGCTGTACACGCTGCGGCCGTGACGCGGCGTGGTGGGGGGCGATTCGGTTTGGCTGGTGCGGCGCGCGGCGCTGTTTCTCACGATACCGCGGTTTTGACCTACGCGGGGTATCAGCCCCACCCGCGAGGGTGGGGCCCATGCCTGGCGGCATGGGCTGGCGGTAGTTGACGTCGGTTTGTGCGTTGCGTCGGTTTGTCTGTTGACGTCGGTTTGTGCATGTGGTGAGACGTCTTGATCGGTCAACCGCTGCGCGCCGCTGGCTAGCTCACTTCGAGCATCCGCTCGAGCGCTACCAGGCTCCACTTCGCTACGTCGCCGTCGACGGTGATTTGGTTGACCGGGGCGCCGGCTTGCAGGTTCTCTAGCGTCCAGCAGAGGTGCGGCAGGTCGATGCGGTACATCGTGGCGCACATGCACATCACCGGGCTGAGGAAGTGGATCTCTTGCTCCGGGTGCTCCTTGGCCAGCCGGTGGACCAGGTGCATCTCGGTGCCGATGGCCCACTTGCTACCGGCCGGCGCATCGCGGACGGTGTTGATGATCTTGCCGGTGCTGCCCGACTCGTCGGCCAGCTCGAACACGTCCTGCGGGCACTCGGGGTGCACCAAGATCTTGATGCCCGGGTGCTGCTGGCGGAACATCGCCACGTGGGCGGGCTTGAACATCTGGTGGACGCTGCAGTGGCCCTTCCACAAGATCACCCGCGAGGCCTCCAGCTGCTGCTCGGTGTTGCCGCCTAGGTCGTCGGCGTAGGGGTCCCACACCGGCATGTGGTCGCTGGAGAGCGCCTGCCCGAACGGGGCCATGCCGGTGGCGGTGTTGCGGCCCAGGTGCTGATCCGGGAAGAACATCACGCGGTCGCCCCGATCGAACGCCCACTCCAGCGCCGCCCGGGCGTTGGAGCTGGTGCAGACGATGCCGCCGTGCCGGCCGACGAACGCCTTGAGCGTGGCGGCGGAGTTGATGTACGTGACCGGCACCAGCCGCTCGGTGTCGATCACCTCCGAGAGCTGGTCCCACGCGTCCTCGATCTGGGCGATGCCGGCCATATCCGCCATGGAGCAGCCGGCCGCCATGTCGGGCAGGTAGACATCGACGCGGCGGCCCGAACGCTCAGCCAGCTTCTCTGGGCGGTTGGCCAGGATGTCGGCCGTCTCGGCCATGAAGTGG
>JBCCQL010000430.1:0-3076 GCA_039024355.1 Planctomycetota bacterium | reverse complement strand
CCGACGAGTCGCTCTCCTCCAGGGCGTCGACCAGCGTCCGCCGGTTGAACAGGTAGATGCCCATGCTCGCCAGGCAGTCGCGGCCCTGGCTCTCCACGCCGCGGGAGTCGATCCACGCGCTCGGCGTGGCGACGCTGTCGATCAGGTCTTGCGACTGCGGCTTCTCGACAAAGCCGAGCACCTTGCCCGAGTCGTCGCACCGCATGATGCCCAGCGCGTGGGCCTCGGACCGGTCGACCGGCTTGGCGGCGATGGACACATCGGCGCCGGACTCCCGGTGCTCGCGCAGCATCTTCTCGAAGTCCATGCGGTAGAGCTGGTCGCCCGACAGGATCAGCACGTACTCGAACCCGGGCTGCAGCAGGTACCGCAGGTTCTTGCGCACGGCGTCGGCGGTGCCCTGGTACCAGTCGTCCGCCGGGCCGATGGTCTGCTGGGCGGCCAAGATTTCTACGAAGCCGCCGTGGAAGGCGTCGAAGCGGTAGGCGCCGCGGATGTGCTGGTGCAGGCTGGTGGTCATGAACTGCGTGAGCACGAAGATGTGGTCCACGCCCGAGTTCAGGCAGTTGCTGATCGGGATGTCGATCAGCCGGTACTTGCCCGCCAGCGGCACCGCCGGCTTGCTCCGGTAGGTGGTAAGCGGCTGCAGCCGCGTGCCCCGCCCACCGCCAAGAACAACCGCAACTACGTTTTTCATAGGGAACCGCCAAGACGCTTAGAGCGCCAAGGTCGCCAGGAATGTAGGGGAGGGCGTTAGGTCAACACGATGCGCTTGAATCCGTCCTTCAACAGGGCCGTATTGAAGTTGATAAGGAGGCCGAGTTCCAGGCCGGTCGCCCTCAGGTAGTTCAGCACTTGGGCGTGATGGATTGGGTGAAGCGTTTCAACAGCCTTCAGCTCAACAACAACGACGCCCTCCACCAGGAAATCAAGCCGTGCGTCGCCGACTGTGACGCCCTTGTACGATAGCGAAACTGCCTTTTGCCTTTCGTAAGCGACTCGTCGTTCTCAGAACTCGACTTCTAACGCCTTTTCGTAGACCGACTCCAGGAAGCCTGCTCCCAGCTGCCGGTGAACCTCGAGCGAGGAATCGAAGACCGCCTTCGCAACCCGGTCGGACTCGCTGCTCGGCTCGTGCACTGTCGGTTGCTCTTGGCGGTTCGTGCCGCTCCTGGCGTCTTGGCGGTTTGTCTTGTCAGCCTTTCACCACCAGGTTCACCAGCCGGCCGGGGACGACGATCTCCTTCACCAGCTGCTTGCCGTCGATCTGGCCGGCGACCTTCGGGTCTGCCTTCGCCGCCGCGAGCACCGCGGCCTGGTCGGCGTCGGCGGGCACGGTGACCTTGCCGCGGACCTTGCCGTTGACCTGCACCGGCAGCTCGACCGTGTCCTGCTTCAGGTGGGCGTCGTCGAACTGGGGCCACGGCTCGTAGGCGAGCGTTTCGGCGTGACCCAGCGCCTGCCACAGCTCTTCGCACAGGTGCGGCGCGAACGGCGAGAGCAGCAGGACGAACGGCTCGATGCAGGCGCGCGGCCTGGTGGCCTGCTTGTTGAAGAAGTTGACGAACTCCATCATCCGGGCGATGGCCGTGTTCAGCGACAGCTTGTCGACGTCTTCGGTGACCGCCTTGATCGTGGCGTGCAGCGTGCGCAGCTGTTCGGCGGTGGGCTCGGCGTCGGTCACTTCGGCGGCCAGCTGCAGCCGCTCGTCGTTCTGCCAGTCGATGACCAGCCGCCAGACGCGGCCCAAGAAGTTGGCGACGCCCGACACGCCCTCCATGCTCCACGGCTTGCTGTCGGGGAGCGGGCCCATGAACATCTCGTACAGCCGCAGCGCGTCGGCGCCGTACTCGCTGACGATGTCGTCTGGGTTGACGACGTTGCCGCGGCTCTTGGACATTTTTTCGTTGTTCTCACCCAGGATCATGCCCTGGTTCACGAGCTTCTGGAACGGCTCACGCGTCGAAACCACGCCGCGGTCGTACAGCACCTTGTGCCAGAAGCGGGCGTAGAGCAGGTGCAGCACCGCGTGCTCGGCGCCGCCGATGTACAGGTCGACCGGCATCCACGCCCGCTCGATTTCGGGGTCGATCGCCGCGGCGTTGTTTTTCGGGTCGAGGAACCGCAGGTAGTACCAACAGCTGCCGGCCCACTGCGGCATGGTGTTGGTCTCTCGCTTGTACGTGGCGCCGTCGACCGTCGGGTAGAGCCACTCCTCCGGCGATTTTTCGAGCGGCGGGTCCGGTGTGCCCGGCGGCTTAAAGTCGTCCAGGTGTGGCAGGTCGACCGGCAGCTGGTCTTCCGGCACGGGCACGACCCGGCCGGTGGACTTGCCGTGCGCGTCCAACTCGTGCAACAGCGGGAAGGGCTCGCCCCAGAACCGCTGCCGGCTGAACAGCCAGTCGCGCAGCTTGTAGTTGACCGCCTCGCGGCCGAGGCCGCGTTCTTCGAGCCAGGCGGTGATCTTGGTTTTGAACTCTGCCGTTGGCAGGCCGTCGAACTCGCCGCTGTTGATGGCGACGCTCTCGGCGGGATAGCAAAGCTCGCCGGCCAGGATCTTCTCCGCTTCCGCCGGGGGGACGTGGTCCCCCGGCTGCACGACAGCTTTTATGGGGATGCCGTACTTCTTCGCGAATTCGAAGTCTCGCTCGTCATGCGCCGGCACCGCCATGATCGCCCCGGTGCCGTAGCTGATCAGCACGTAGTCGGCGACCCAGATTGGCACCCGCCCACCGTTGACCGGATTCATGGCGTACAAGCCGGTGAACACGCCCGTCTTGTCCTTGTTGAGCTCCGTGCGGTCGAGGTCGCTTTTGAGAGCGGCGGCCTTCACGTAGGCGGCAACATCGTTGGCTCGGCCTTCCGCCGTGATTTTTGCCACGAGCGGGTGCTCCGGGGCGATCACCATGTACGTGGCGCCGAACAGCGTGTCTGGCCGAGTGGTGTAGACACGCAGGGCGTCGTCGCCGGGTGTGTCGGGGCAACCAGACTCTTCTCGCGCCATGGACCGCTCGGTCACCTCGAGCGAGTCGTCGTCGCCGGGCAGGAAAAAGTCGACTTCTGCCCCGGTGCTCCT
>JBCCQL010000429.1:0-3079 GCA_039024355.1 Planctomycetota bacterium | reverse complement strand
GCCCAGCCTAACCCGGCGATCGAGAGCCCGCCGGAGCCGTAGGCTTCTGCCGCGCAGGAGCTGCGGCGCCGGCCGCCGTCCCCGCAACCACACCACATCACGGACGCGATACATGACGCCCGATCAGACCTGGGCCGGAGTCTTCCTCGACTGGCCCGAGGCCATCTCTCGGCGTGGCGTCGTTGTGACCACGCTCAACGAGGCCGTGCCGTTCAAGGGCTTCATGACCAAACGCGAGATGCTGGTCTTGGAGCGGCAGAACCCCGATTCGCTCGGCGCCCGGTTTGTGCTGATGCGGTACGACGCGATCGCCGCGGTGAAGCTGGTCGACCCGCTCAAGGCCGAGTCGTTCAAGCCGATGGGCTTCGAGGGCCGGCTGTCGATCTCGTGAGCCGCTCCCGCTCGGCCGCCTTAAATGTCGCCGCCGACGTCAGGCTTCCGCGCGGTCGCCTCTCGCAGCAGGTCGTCGTAGCAGATACGCATCGATGCGGGTTCGGCGGGGGAGATCCGCCCGTTGCACAGCTCCAGCGTCGACGCCATGCGGGTCCACACCAGCCGGCTGCTGTCCTGCGATTGCTCCGAGGGCGGGCCGTACTTGCGCCGCAGCGCGCCGCTGACCTGGGGGAAGCCGCCGGCCGGGAACCACGCGCTGATCTGGTATAGCCGCCCGTCGAGGAACTGGTAGATGAGTATCTCGGTCTCGACGCCGGCGATGCTGGGCGGCCGGTTCTCGGACGGGTACTCAAGCCGCGCGTGGACGATGCCGGCCGACTTGTACCAGGGCTCGGTCATGAGCTCCGCGACGCGGAAGGCGCCTGTCTGGTCGGAGCAGAACGGCGCCGGGTGCGGGTGGCCGGGGACTTCGCGGGCGTGCTTCTGCTTGAACTCTGCGAGCGTCATGCCGAGCGGGTCGCCCTTGAAGTCGAAGGGCTCGTAGTAGGCGTCGTGCTCGGCCGCCTCTTTCGGGTTGGCTGCGCGGTGCACGCCGTCGGCCAGGACGGCCAGCA
Organism: Planctomycetota bacterium; assembly: GCA_039024355.1. Classification (GTDB taxonomy): domain Bacteria; phylum Planctomycetota; class Planctomycetia; order Pirellulales; family Lacipirellulaceae; genus JBCCQL01. Next base: position 2,072 of record JBCCQL010000429.1, on the reverse strand, counting down.
GCCGCTCTTGCTGCTCGGCGGTCAGCCGCTCGGTGGCCAGGACGGTGAGACCCAGGCTGGCGTGCTCGCCGGCGTCGAGCAGGTCGGCCAGCGAGCGGAGGCCGTACTGGCTCAGGTCGATCATGGCCAGGATGCCCGCCCCGCCCCGGCGCCGCAGCTCGAGGAACATCTCCTCCGCGGTGGCGTGGCCCAGGGGCTTCATGGCCGCCACGGCCCCGCCTGTCGACGCGGCGGGCACGCGGAACAGCTCGCCGCAATTGCCGCATTTTGCGCGTTTGCCGGCGAACTCGCCCGGGATCTCTAGCTTGAAGCCGCAGGCCTTGCACAGGACGTTGATGGTCATTGTCGGCCGTTCCGCGAAGGCATGCCCCTGAGGGCTCACCACGGCGAGCCCCGCCTCCTTTCGGGCATCAGCCTAATACCCCTGCGGCCCGGCCGCCAGCGGAGCAAAACCGCCAGGCGAGCGCGGCAAAGGTATGGCGTCGGCGGCGGCGAGGTTCGCGCTCAGCAGGCGTCGGACCAACGCTCGACGGTGTGCAGAACCGACGTGCCGTTGAGCTCGGCGGGGTCCACGCGGTGGTTGCCGGTGTCCGAGCCGTCGGCGTGGCTCTCAACGCGGTCCCAGCCGCCGCGGGTAACCTTGAACTCCAGCGGCTTGTCCGCCGGCACGCGGAGCTTGGCCTCCCACGTGCCCGGCCCCGTCTGCTTGAGGCGTAGCCCCGTGGCGGACCAGTCGCCCAGCTGGGGCCCCTGCCCCGCCAGGTAGAGCTGCTCGCCCGCGGGCGTCGCGTCGGGCGTCTGCACAACGATGCTCACCGGCTGGCCGGCGGGGTAGAACTTGCTGGCGATCGATCGGAGAAAGGACACGTCAACGGGCCTCCATGAATCGTTGGGCTTCGCGTGGCCGAGGGGTTCGGCGCAGGTGGGACGCGGTGCGTGCGGCACGCTTCGGCCACGATCTTACCCGGCGGACTGGGCGTGGCCAGCAGCATTTTTACGGCTGGCCAGCTTGCGGGCGCCGGCACGCCGAGCGTGCACCCACCGACCTGCCGCCCGCGGGTCACTCAGCCAGCAGCTTCCGCAGGACGAAAGCCAGGATGCCGCCGTGGCGGTAGTAGTCCAGCTCAACCGGCGTATCGATCCGTACGGTCATGGGCAGCTTTTTGCCGTCGGCGTGCACTGTAATCGTTTGCCGCGGCTTGAGGTCGTCGCTCAGGCCGGGGATGTCGAACGTCTCTTCGCCGGTCAGGCCCAGCGACTCGCGTGTCGCCCCGTCCTGGAACTCCAGGGGCAGGACGCCCATCATCACCAGGTTGCTGCGGTGGATGCGTTCGTAGCTGGCCGCTAGCACGGCACGCACGCCCAGCAGGTAGGTGCCCTTGGCAGCCCAGTCGCGGGAACTGCCGGTGCCGTACTCGGCGCCCGCCAGGACCACCAGCGGCGTGCCGTCGGCCTGGTACTTCATGGCCGCGTCGTAGATGGGCATCACGTCGCCGGCACCGGGCGTGGCCGGGTCGGCCGGCAGGTAACGCGTGACGCCGCCCTCGGTGCCGGGCGCCAGCTGGTTGCGGATGCGGATGTTGGCGAACGTGCCGCGCGTCATCACGCGGTCGTTGCCCCGGCGCGAGCCGTAGCTGTTGAAGTCCGCCGGGGCGACGCCGGCCTGCTGCAGGAACTTGCCGGCGGGCGAGTCCTTGGCGATGGCGCCCGCCGGTGAGATGTGGTCCGTCGTGGTCGAGTCGCCCAGCACGGCCAGGCAGCGGGCGCCGGTGATGGGCTCGATCTCGGAGACCTCCCGCGTGAGCGTCGCCAGGAATGGCGGCTCTTGGATGTAGGTGCTGGTGGCGTCCCAGTCGTACAGCTCGCCGTCGCCGGTCTGGATGGCGTTCCACTTCGGGTTCTTTTCCCAGACGCCGCCGTACTGCTCCTGGAACATCTCGGGCAGGACGCACGCCTTGACGACGTCCGACACCTCTTCGTGCGTGGGCCAGATGTCACGCAGGTAGACGTCCTGGCCGGCGGTGTCTTGCCCGATGGGCTCGGTGAGCAGGTCGATGTCGGTGGTGCCGGCG
>JBCCQL010000428.1:0-3097 GCA_039024355.1 Planctomycetota bacterium | reverse complement strand
CGTCCTCAGCGTCGACGGGCAGACGCTCAACACGATCGACTCCAGCCGGGCCGACGGCTCGGCAACGCCCCACCCTTTCCGCCAGCCGCACTACTTGCTGCTGAACCTAGCGATAGGCGGCACCAACGGGGGCGACCCGAGCCAGACGGAGTTCCCGACGCGATACCTCGTCGATTACGTGCGGGTGTACCAGCGTGGCGCTCCGGACGATTCGGGCGCCACGGCGAGCGACTGACGCGGCGTGTAGGGCAGAGGGCTTTGCCGGCGATGACACGCGACGCAGGCGTGCGTCATTCCCGGTCCATCGCCGGCGCCTCGGCCGGCTGGCCGCTACGCAACCAAAACAAGGCGACGACGTCGTACAGGGCGTGCGCTGTGATGGCCGACAAGACCTCGCCTTGCCACTGGGCCAGAGCTCCCAGGTACAGCCCGCCGATCGTGGCGAGCACCACGTACGCCCGCGACATCGGGTGGACCAGCCCGAAGATCACGCCGGCGGTGATGACCCCGCCCCAAGGCGAGAGCCAACGGACCAGCAGCGGCTGCAGCGCGCCACGGAAGAGCACTTCTTCGCCCACGCCCGCGGCGATGGCCACCGCCACCACCTGCCACGCCGCCGCGCCGGCAAAGACCCGGTTGACCAGGTTCTGAGCCACCCGCCGGAGCCCGGCGATCGGCCGCCAGGTTCCGTTCACCAGCAGCCAACACGCGGCGACCATCGGCAGCGTGGCCAGCACGCCGACGCCGAGGGCTTCGGCGTGGCGGCCGGCCGGGCTCACCAGCGCGAGCAGCGGCACGTCGAACCACCACGCCACACCGGCGGCCAGCGGCACGAGCGACAGCTCGACCGCCGCCGCGATCGCAAGCCGCCGCGTGGGGCGGCGTGGTTGGCCGTGGCTGGGTGGCTTGGTGGGCATGTGGGCGGTTGACGGATTTCGGCTGGCGTCGCTAGACTGCCGCCTCAAATCAGCGGGGATCCTGCGGAAACCAGGGCGCGTGGCGCCAGCAGGCGTGGCTGCGGAGTTTGCACGCCGGCCGCGTACTCCACGAGCATAGCACCGTCCACGCGGGTCCCAATCACGCCGCACGCTGCTGGGCAGCCCGCCGGCGCCTTCCCTTCGATCATTCGACCCCGGATCGCACGCCCCTCCGACACGGTCCGTCGGCAGGAGCCTAAGGCAGCCGGGCCCACCGGCCACGAAAACCAGACACGCAAAGGACACAACCGGCATGGCGAAGAAGAGCCCCCGCGGCGCCAAGATGGTCTACTACTTCGGCAAAACCAAGACCGATGGCGACGGCACGATGAAGACGCTCATCGGCGGCAAGGGCGCCAACCTCGCCGAGATGACCAAGATCGGCCTGCCGGTGCCGCCCGGCTTTACGTGCACCACCGAGTGCTGCGACCTCTACTACAAGAGCAAGCAGAAGCTGCCCGCCGGCCTGATGGACCAGGTGGCCGCCGCCGTGAAGACGCTGGAGAAGGAGACCGGCAAGAAGTTCGGCGACAACCGCGATCCGCTGCTGGTCTCTGTCCGGTCCGGCGCCGCGGTCAGCATGCCGGGCATGATGAACACCATCCTCAACCTGGGCCTGAACGACGTCTCGGTGACGGGCCTGGCCACCGCCACGGGCAACGAGCGCTTCGCCTACGACTCGTACCGCCGGCTGATCAACATGTACGGCGACGTGGTCATGGAGGTGCACCACGAGTACTTCGAGGAGGCGTTCTCCAAGATCAAGACCAAGTACGGCGTCAAGGAAGACACCGACGTGCCCACCGAGGGGCTCATCCAGCTGGTCGACGCCTACAAGCGGGTGTACCGGAAGCACACGGGCACGGACTTCCCCCAAGACCCGCTGGAGCAGCTCTCGCTGGCGATCGAGGCGGTCTTCAAGAGCTGGATGACCGACAAGGCCATCAGCTACCGCCGGATCGAGGGCATCACCGGGCTGGCGGGCACGGCGGTCAACGTGCAGTCGATGGTGTTCGGCAACATGGGCGAGGACTCCGGCACGGGCGTCGCCTTCACCCGCAACCCGTCGACGGGCGAGAACAAGTTCTACGGCGAGTTCTTGGTGAACGCGCAGGGCGAGGACGTGGTGGCCGGCATCCGCACGCCGGCGCCGGTCGAGGACATGCCCAAGACCTGGAAGGCGCCCAGCGACAAGGCCATCGGCAAGAAGGTGCACGCCGAGCTGATGAAGATCAAGGCGAAGCTCGAGAAGCACTACAAGGACGTGCAGGACATCGAGTTCACCATCGAGAAGGGCAAGCTCTACATGCTGCAGACCCGCAACGGCAAGCGGACCGGCCCGGCCGCCGTGCGGATCGCCTGCGAGATGGTCAAGGAGAAGCTCATCCCGGAGAAGGTGGGCGTCATGCGGATCCCGCCGAACGACCTGACGCAGCTGCTGCTGCCGTCGTTCGACCCGGCCGCCAAGAAGAAGGCCACGGCCCTGACCATCGGCCTGCCGGCGTCGCCTGGCGCCGCGTTCGGCAAGCTGGCCTTCACGGCCGACGAGGCGGTGGACCGCGCCCACGCGGGTGAGAAGGTGCTGCTGGTCCGCAAGGAGACCAGCCCCGAGGACGTTGACGGCATGCACTCGGCCGCCGGCATCCTCACCAGCACCGGCGGCATGACCAGCCACGCGGCCGTGGTCGCCCGCGGCTGGGGCAAGTGCTGTGTGGCCGGCGCCGGCGCGATCGAGATCAACGAGAAGGCCAAGAAGATCAAAGTGGGCGGCAAGACCTACGGCAAGAACGACGTGCTATCGATCGACGGGTCGACCGGCGAGGTCTTCGCCGGCGAGATGCCCACCGTGGAGCCCAAGCTGTCGGGGAACTTCGCGACGGTCATGGGCTGGGCGGACAAGTACCGCAAGCTGGGCGTCCGCACCAACGCCGACAGCCCGACCGACAGCAAGCGGGCCCGCGACTTCGGCGCCGAGGGAATCGGCCTGTGCCGCACCGAGCACATGTTCTTCGAGGGCGACCGCATCCTGGCCATGCGGGAGATGATCCTGGCCGACACCAAGGCCGACCGCGAGGCGGCCCTCAAGAAGCTGCTGCCGTACCAGCGGAAGGACTTCGAGG
>JBCCQL010000427.1:0-3100 GCA_039024355.1 Planctomycetota bacterium | reverse complement strand
GCTTGATCCGCATCAGCACCCGGCCGTCTCGCGTGATGCGTGGCGTGACGGACAGGACCACGCCCACATCCAGGAACTCGACGCTCTCTAGCGTGCTGGTCTGGGTGGTGGTCGTGACGCGGAAGCCAAGCTGCTCGCCGACTTGGATGCGCGACTCTTGGCCGCTGAGGGCCAGGATGCGTGGCGAGGCAAGGGTCTTGGCGTCGGTGGTTGAGATCAACGCCTCGATCACGGGCGAGAGGTCGCCGCCGTTGGCCTCGATGAAGAAGCCGGGCGAGGCCGCCGCGTTGGCCATCCCGGCCGTCCGCAGCGTAAGCGAGGCGCCCGACAGCTGGGCGACCGCATCAAGGTTCACGCCGGAGCGTTGGTCGCGATCGAGGTCAACCTCCAGCACGTTCACCTCGATCATCACCTGCCGGGGCGGCTGGTCCGCGGCGGCCGCGTACTGCTCGATCCGCTGCACGTACGGCTCCAAGTCCTCCACCACGATCACTTCCTGGGTCCGGCGGTTGTCGGCCTTGTTCGTCTCCAGGGCGAACGACTGGCCGACCGGCGACAGCAAGCCCTTGATCGCTTGGTCGACGTCGATGGCCGAGGCGAAGTCGAGCTCGATGCGTGCTACCCGGCGGCCCTGGACGTTCGGCGGCAGGCCGGCGGCTTCGGCGATGCTTGTGACGTAGAGCACCCGGCCGCTCTGAGTCCACGTGTAGCCGCTGGCCGACAGCAGCGAGTCGAGCGCCTCTTCCAGCGGCACCCGGTCTAGCGTGGCGGTGACCGGCACGTCCGTCGACGAGGCGAACACGACGTTCAGCCCGCGGGCGTCTGCGATCATCGCCAGCACGTGCCGCAGCGGTGTGTCTCGAACGGTGAGCGAGATCATGCCGCCCTCGTTGGCGACCTCAACCGCCGACCCGTCCGCGGGCGCCGCCAGCGGTATGGTGAAGCCGGTACGCCCTGCAGATGAAGATGCGGGAGCAGCATCCGCCGCCGGCGTGGGCACGGCCTCTGCTGCCGGCGTTGGGGCGCCCAGCAGACGCTGCAGCGTGTCGGCCGCGATCGCTGGCTGCGGCAGCGTGGGCCCGCTAACTCCGCTCTCGATTCGCCCCGCTTGAGCGACGCGGGGCGGGCCTGCCATCGCCCCAACGCAAGCCAGCGTGACCGCCACGGCGGCCACGCACGCCAGCAGGCGGCACACGGCCGCGGAACGCCACGACCGTGCGTCGAGGCGGCCGGCCCTTCGCCATCGCGTCGGCAGCGGATTGAACGAACCGTGGGAAATCTGCTTCCCTCCCGTTAGCGAGTCGCCGGCGTGCGACGTTCTCCCAGCCCCGCGGTCTCACTCAGCACGACGCCTTGCGGCGTGATGTCGAGCACGGTGTACCGGCCGACGGCGTCGCCGACGCGGACCTCGATGTCGCCGATCACCGCCACGCGCTCGCCACCCGAGATCAGAATGACCGACGCTCCTGCGTCACGCAGCTGCTCAGGCGTCGCCGAGGCCGCCGCCAGCGGGGCGTCGGTCTCGGCTTCGGCAGCTACGCTTGGCGCGGGGGGCACGGCCCACTCCGGCTTTCCGAACGGGTCGTTCAACACCGCTTGCGAGAGCGGCACCTGCGGCCAATCGATGGCGATAGGGTCTGCCGCGGGCGTCACGCCGGCTTGCGTTGAGGGCGCCACAGCCGGGGTTGGACGCGAGGCGGCAGCAGCGGCCCGCCGCCGGCGCAGGGCGTCAGCCGGCGGCTTGCGTCCTCCATTCAGCAGCGCATTGCCCCAAACGCCCACCAGAACCACCGCAAGCACGCCGACGATAATCAGCTTGCCGCGTGGCGGTCCTGCCCGTCGGTTTTTCGTCTGTCTGCGGCTCATCGTGTGGTGCGTGTCGGACTGACCGCGGCCTGGGCGGGCGAACCAAGCCCGAAGTACAGCGTGTAGGCGACCTCCACCGGGTACGCGTCGGGGGAACCCGAGGAGTCGATTTGCAACCGGCGGACCTTCTTCGCGCGGGGCGTCTGCTCCATTTCTGCCAAGAACCCGCAGATGCTCCGGTGCCCTCCCACGCCGCTCAGCGTGATGTCGATCTCCGAGTGCGCCGGCAGCCGGCGGACCTTCCCACGGCGGTAATCGACGATTTCTAACCCGTGCCGCTGGGCCACCTGGCTGGCGACCGACAAAAACTCCGACTCCTTCGACGTTGCGGGCGTCAGCTCGCGCGAGCCCTCGATCCTCTCGGCAAGCCGGTCGAGGTCGCCCTTCAGCTCAACATGCCGCCGCCGGACCTCAATCGAGTTCTTCAGCAGCTCTCGCAGCTGCGCTACCCGCTTGTCCGCTTCGACCTGCCGGGCCTGCATCGGCCCGTGCACAAGCCCTTGGAAAGCGACAACGATCAGCGCGATTACCACCATGCCCACGCCGTGGGTCAGGCCTACGAACAATTTCGGGTGCATGGTTTGTGGGGATTGCATGATTTCAGCCGGCGTGTGCTAGAGCACGCACTCTACCTGGAATGACACAGCGGGCTGCCTTGCTATCACCCGCGCTGCCGTCGACCGGAGGTTGACCTCGCGGAACATGCCCGCGGAGCGGAGGTGCTCTACAAACCGCGTGACCGACAGGTTGTTCAAGGCCAACCCCCGCAGCTCAAGGGCTTGTGAGGGGCTGTCGCCGCCGGCGGCGGGCAGGCGTTCGTACTCCATGGCCTCCACAAACAGGTCGCCGCCGGCGTAGGCCGTGGCTTGGCCAAGCCGGCCGACCAGCGTCACCATCGACTGCGTGCTGGCGAGCTGGATCGCCAGCTGCTCGCTCGCCGTGAGCGACGCAATCTGCTTCCGCAGGCTGCCGATGTCTTTGACGAGCAGCTTGATCGGCCCGTGCTGGGCTTCTAGGGCCGCCAGGTGGTTGCCGCTGTGCTGGGAGCGCCACGCCTCGAAGCCCGCGGCGGCGGCGCAGCCGATGGCCACCGCCACCGCGACGCGGGACCACACCGACACCGCTTCACTGATCGCGACACGGCGCCTCGCCGAGGCGGGCATTAGGTCAAGCTGGCGGCTCATGATCGTGCCTCCCAGGCCAGTGCCGAGAGGGCGATCGCCGGCCCGAGCAG
>JBCCQL010000426.1:0-3108 GCA_039024355.1 Planctomycetota bacterium | reverse complement strand
GCCGGGCGTCGGCAAGACGGCCATCGCCGAGGGGCTGGCCGGCCGGATCGTGGCGGGCGACGTGCCACGCTCGCTGCAGGAGAAGCGGGTGGTCGCGCTCGACATGGGCGCGTTGATCGCCGGCACCAAGTTCCGCGGCGAGTTCGAGGAGCGGCTCAAGGCGCTGCTGCGTGAGGTAGAGGACGCCGGCGGGCGGGTGATCCTGTTCATCGACGAGCTGCACACCGTGATCGGCGCCGGGGCCGCCGAGGGGGGCGCCGATGCGGCCAACCTGTTGAAGCCGGCCCTCGCGCGTGGCGACCTCCGCTGCGTCGGCGCCACGACGCTCGACGAGTACCGCAAGTACATCGAGAAGGACGCCGCCCTCGAGCGACGCTTCCAGCCCGTGTTTGTCGGCGAGCCCAGCGTCGAGGACACCATCGCCATCCTCCGCGGCCTGAAACCGAGGTACGAGGCCCACCACAAGGGCGTCAAGGTCAAGGACAGCGCCCTGGTGTCGGCCGCCGAGCTCTCGTGGCGGTACATCGCCGACCGGCAGCTGCCCGACAAGGCGATCGACCTGGTCGACGAGGCGATGAGCCGCCTGGCCATGGAGCTCGAGAGCGTGCCGACCGAGATCGACGAGGTTCAGCGGCGGATCGTGCAGCTGGAGCTCGCCGCCCGGCAGCTGGCCGAGGAGACCGAGGCCCACGCCCAGCAGCGGCTGGCCGACGTCACCGCCGAGATCGAGGATCGGCGCCGCGAGCTGGCGAGCCTGACCGAGCAGTGGGAGGCCGAGAAGCTGGGAGTGGGCGGCGTGGCCGACGTCCGCCGGCAGCTGGAAGAGGCCAAGCACGCCTACGACCAGCAGGCGGCCGCGATCAAGGCGAAGCAGTCGTCCGGCGAGCCCGTCGACGAGGCGGACTACCAGCGGCTGTACGAGCTGGACACCCGCCGCGGCGAGCTGCAGGCCCGCGCCGACGCGGCCGAGACGCAGGCCGACGCGGCAACCGACAGCACCGCGCCCGACGCCAACGCGGCGCCCGCCAAGCGGCTGCTCCGCCAAGAGGTGGGGCCCGACGAGATCGCCGAGGTGGTAAGCGCGTGGACCGGCGTGCCGGTCACCCGGATGATGGAGACCGAGCGGGCCAAGCTGCTGGTGCTCGAAGAGCGGCTGCACCAACGCGTGATCGGCCAGGACGCGGCGGTCGAGGCCGTGGCCAACGCCGTCCGCCGCAGCCGCAGCGGGCTGCAAGACCCCAACCGGCCGATCGGCTCGTTCCTGTTCTGCGGGCCCACGGGCGTGGGCAAGACGGAGCTGTGCAAGGCGCTCGCCGAGACGCTCTTCGACGACGAGCAGGCGATGGTCCGCATCGACATGAGCGAGTTCATGGAGAAGCACACGGTGAGCCGCCTCATCGGGGCGCCGCCCGGCTACGTCGGCTACGACGAGGGCGGCAAGCTGACCGAAGCCGTCCGCCGCCGGCCGTACAGCGTTGTGCCGCTCGACGAGATCGAGAAGGCGCACCGCGACGTCTTCAACATCCTGCTGCAGGTGTTGGACGACGGCCGGCTGACCGACAACCACGGCCACACGGTCGACTTCACCAACACGATTGTGGTGATGACGTCCAACACCGGCAGCCAGCTCATCCAGCGGGTGGCGGAGGAGGGCGGCTCCGCCGAAGACATGCGCCAGGCGGTGGGCGAGGCGCTACGCGCGCAATTCTTGCCGGAGTTTCTCAACCGGATCGACGAGACCATCGTCTTCGAGCCGCTGCGGCGCGAGGAGATCCGCCGCGTGGTAGACCTGCAGCTCGAGCACCTGGCCGGGCTGCTGGCGAAGAACGGCCTGGGCCTGCACGTCAGCGAGCGTGCCCGGCAAGAGATCGCCAACCTTGGGTACGACCCCGCGTACGGAGCCCGGCCGCTCAAGCGGGTGATTCAACAGCGTGTGCAGAACCCGCTGGCGAGCGAGCTGCTCAAGCGGGCGCCGGCCAGCGACCGCCAGCCGGCGGGCGAGCCGCTGCAGGCAGAAGCCGAGGGTGTGACGATCGACTGGGACGAGGCGGCTAGCGAATTCGAGATCCGCGTAGCCGAGTAAGCGGTGGGTGAGCGGCGTGCCGACACGCGACTTCCCGCCGGCGAGCAAGCCGCCGACGCTAGCGATCGACTTCCGCCAAGCCCCAGTTGGCGATCAGCACCTCGGCGCCGGGCGTGATCTCGCGGATCTTGCGGGCGATTTCGACGCGTTCGCTGTTGGTCGCCTTTTCGAGCCGTGCCTTCAGGGCGCCGAGCTGCTCACGCCGCTTCCGCCGCCTCCGCAGCTCACGCTTCCGCTCTGTGCCGGGCATGTTCGCCTCAATTGTGGTTGGGGTCGTGTTGCGAAGCCCAGCAGTGTGGCGGGCCGTTTGGCGGCGGTCAAGGCTCGCGGCGCGACGGCAACGCCCGCCGCGACAACACGGTGAAACGGGCGCCGCGGCGGCAGGCCGCGGCCGATGCGTGCCCGGGAAGTAGGCGCTTGTTTCGCCGCTGAATACACTGCCCGATGGCGGCGCCGCGGGCGATGACCCGTGCACGCGCCGCCTGTTCTGCCCGGCTGGACGCCCCGCCGGCGTCGCCGTAGCCGCTCGCCCCTTGCCGCCCCGCATGGCTGCCTTTCTGCACACAACCCGCCCGCGGCGCCGGCGCCCCTCCACGCACCCGAGGGCTATCGCCGTGACGTGGGTCGCGGCGCTGGGGGCTGCGCTTGTTTGGGGTGGCGCGTACGCCGTTGCCGCGGAGCCGGCCGCCGGGCTTAACGCGCAGCCGCTGGCGGAGGTCGCACGGCGGTCGGCCGACGAGTTCCGCCCGGTGCTGCCCAGCGACCTGGACGCCGCCCGCCTGCAGTTAGCCGAGAACGCCGTCGCGCTCGAACGGGTGCTCTCGCCCGGCAGCCCGCGGGGCGAGGCGTGGAAGGTGTTCCTCGAATGGCGTGGCGTGCAGCGGCAGCTGCCGGCCGGGGCCGAGCCCAACCTGCGTGCCCTGCAGACCACACTCGACCTGCTCAACAGCGGGCAGCCCGGCCTCGAGCGGCCCGAATTCCGCGCGGCGGCCGGCAGCGTCGAGCGGCTGCTCGACCTTGGCCTG
>JBCCQL010000425.1:0-3138 GCA_039024355.1 Planctomycetota bacterium | reverse complement strand
GTCGGGGCCAAGGTCGTCGACCGGCTCGTAGAAGCCCTCGCCCACTAGCTCGGACCACATGCGGTTGACCATCGCCGTGGCGAACCACGGCGTGTCGGTCAGCCACTCGGCCAGCTGGCCGCGGCGCTGGGCGTCGGGCGTGCCGAACGAGAGCTCGGCGCCGGTCAGGAAGAAGCGGGGCGCGGTCCGCGTGCCCGGGTCTTCCGGCCGCTCCAGGTCCGGCATGTAGTGCTCCGCCTGGCCGCGGCGGTTGGCGTTAACGCTCGGGCGGCGTTGGCGGCGTGGCTCGGGGCGGTCGTTCACCACCACCGCGTAGCTCCGCCGCGTGGGCGTGACGACCGGCCGCACGCCGACGCGTGGGAAGAACGCCGCTAGCTCGTGGAAGTCTTCGCGCTGCCAGCGGTCCCACGGGTGGTTGTGGCACTGCGCGCACTGGATCTGGATGCCCAGGAAGATCCGCGACACCTCGGCGGCGGTCTCCTCGGTCTGCCCGTCCTGGGCCATGAAGATGGCCGTGGCGCCGCTGTCGGTTACGTCGCCCGTGGCCGTGACAAAGCCGGCGGCGATCTCGTCCCAGCCGGCGCCCGCGTTGAGCTGCTCGGTGAGCTCTACCACCATCGGGTTGCCCACCAGCACCGCACGGTCTTCCAGCCGCCGGGCCAGCACCACGTCACGCCAATAGCGGGCCCAGTTCTGCCCGTACTGCGGCATGGCCAGCAGCCGGTCGACCAGGCGGCGGCGCTTGTCGGGCCGCTGGTCCAGCAGGAACGCCGTCACGTGCTCGGGCGTGGGGATGTCGCCGACGACGTCGAGCCAGACGCGGCGGACAAACGTCTCGTCGTCGCACTCGGGCGCCAGGACCGATGTGTCCGGGTACACCTCTTCGACCAGCAGCCGGTCGATCTTGGCGGCGACGCGGGCGGGCGACGGCGGGGCGGCCGCCGCTGACGCGGCCATGGCGCCGACGCCGGCAAACAGGGCCGCCGAGCAAAGCAGCCGTTGCAGAGACCGACAAGCAGGCATGGCTGTTGTCCTTCGATGAAGCAACCGCGGGGCGTACGAATCGGGCGGCGGCCCGCCCTAATCCACGCCGCCGACCACGCGGGACGGCGGTGCGGCGGCGGGGCCTCCACGATAAACCCCACGCGCAGAGCGTAGGTAACGCCGCCGCGGGCAATTCGGCGGAAATACGCCTAATCCGCGGCTGGCAGCAAGAAATCGACCGTCAACGCGCGGTGATCGGACCCAACAAACGGGCCCACCCGGCGGCCAACAACCACCAAGTCCTCCGAGTGCAGGGCGTGGTCGATCGGCAGCAGCAGCGGCCGACGGCCCTGGTAGCTCCACGTCGGCTGAACGCCGTACCCCCGCTGGCTGTTCCGCAGCCGGCCGGCCTTGAGCACGTCGCCGAACACGGGCGACCACGGCGTCGTGGTCAGGTCGCCCACCATGATGACCGGCCCCGGCCTGCCGGCGGCGAGCCGGGCCGCGGCCAGCAGCTCGGCGTTACGCCACTGGACGTTCTGCGGCCGGCGGGGCAGGCTCGGGTGCAGGCCGATGAGCGTCGCCGGCCGGCCGCCGAGGTCAAACTCGGCGACCAACACAAACCGGTCGATCGGCCCCAGCCGCTCGAAGCGGACGCCGCTGAGCGGCTGCTTCGAGAACAGCGCGACGCCCGACCGCGTGCCGGCCAGCTGCACGTGCTGGTGCGGGTAGTCCGCGGCCAGCGGCTGCATGGCGTCGACCAACCGCCGGTTGACCTCGAACAAGACGAACAGGTCGGGCGACTCGCGCCGGATGTGCTTCACCACGTCGTCGTGGCGGCGGTTCTTCTTCCACACGTTAAGCGACAGCACCCGCAGCTGGGGTGCGGCGTCGGTCTGTGCTGCGGGCGAAGCCGGCGGCCAGTACAGCGGGGCGACGGCCGCCAGATTCACCGCCAGCGTCACCGCGACGAAAACGGCTAGCCGCTTACGCCGGAGCCAGACCGAAGCGATCAACGGCGCCGGCAGAACCCAGCAGTACTGCCAGGTGAAGTGCGTCGCGAGCTCGGCAAGCCAGACGTGGCGTGCTGCGAAGCCCAGCCACGTAGGCACGCACGGCAAAAGGATCAGGGCAAGAGTACAGCAGCTAACGATTCGGCCCCAGACGAGGCCGAAGCTGAGCGAACGCGGTGCGTCCAAATACGTCATCCCGGCGGCGCAGCGGGCGCCGCCATGCTGCGGGACCTGCCGCCTGCAGGAACTACCGCTTGGAGAACTGGGTGCCGCGGCGGGCGCCGTGCAGGCCGGGCTTCTTGCGTTCCTTCATGCGGCTGTCCCGCGAGAGGAAGTTCTTCTCGCGGAGCTTCTCTTGCAGGTCGCTGTCGTACTTCAGCAACGCCCGGGCGATGCCCTGCATGCACGCCCCCGCCTGCCCCGTGCCGCCGCCGCCGTGTACGCGGATCAACACGTCGACGCCGCTACGCACCTCGCAGTGGTCCAGCGGGGCGACCACCGCGTTGCGGTCCTGCTGGATGGGGAAGTAGTCTTCGAGCTCGCGCTTGTTGATCGTGATCTTGCCGCTGCCGGGGCGGATACGCACGCGTGCAACGCTCGTCTTGCGGCGGCCGGTTCCGAGGGCGTCTAGCACTTGTTCGGGCATGATGGTTCGAGGCTTCCGCGTGTGATTCTGGGATCGGCTTGTCCGCGGCGGTTGCGAAGCCGCCTGGCTCGTGCCGCTGGGCTACTTCTTGACGCCCAGCTCTACCTGCTCGGGGTTTTGGGCCGTGTGCGGGTGGTCCGGGCCGGCGTACACCTTCAGCTTGCTCAGCATCTTGGCGGCCAGCTTGTTCTTGGGCAGCATCCGCCGCACGGCCTCGGTCAAGATCAGCTCCGGCCGGCGGGCGCGGCGGTCCTCGGCCGTCATGGTCCGCTGGCCGGGGTAGCCGGTGTACCAGGCGTACTCCTTCTGCTCCCACTTCTTGCCGGTGAACTCCACCTTCTCGGCGTTGGTCACCACGACAAAGTCGCCCGTATCGACGTGCGGCGTGTAGGTCGGCCGGTGCTTGCCCATCAGGATCGTGGCGATGTCGCTTGCCAGGCGGCCCACCACCTTTGCCTCGCCATCCACCAGCAGCCACTTCCGCTCGACGTCGGC
>JBCCQL010000424.1:0-3144 GCA_039024355.1 Planctomycetota bacterium | reverse complement strand
CTGACCGGAGACGGCGTTGTGGACATCGCCGACTTCAACGTGTGGAAGGACTTCTTCCCGGGCAATGGCGCCGCGTTGGCCCCGCTGCTGTTCTCTAGCGTGCCAGAGCCCGCGACCGCCACGATGGTCCTGTGCGCCGCTGCCGGCCTCGCCGCCCGCCGCCGCCGCTGAGCCGCGTCGTCCATCCCCTTTTCAGCCAAAGACTCTCCTAATCAGGTTGCAACATGACGCGTCACAACACCAAACTCCGGTCCGTCCTGGGGGTGCTTGCCCTTGGCGGGGCCGTGCTCTGCGGGGCCGGCACAGCAAACGCCCAGTTCTTTGTTGAGTGGGGCGCCGGCGGCGGCCCCGGCGATTACCAGACCGCCAGCAACTGGCTGCCGTTCGGCACCGTGCCCACAACCGCCCAGAGCGACATCGCCATTATCAGCAACGGCGGCGCGGCGACGCTCAGCGGCTTCGCCCCGAACGTGGGCGGCGTCCGGATCGGGGCCGATCAAGACTTCGGCGGCGCCAACGCGATCGGTACGGGCTCCCTGATCATTGACGGCGGGTCGCTGATCTCTGAGATCGTGTCCACCGGATTCGGCGACACCGACGGCCGCGTCAACGTCGGCGACGGAGCCCAGCCGGGCACGCTGGCCGTGCTCAACGGCGGTGTTCTCGACACGGTGTTCCTAGAGTCCGTGATCGGCGGCGGTGACACCTCGATCACTGTCGATGGGTTTTCTTCTGTCTCGTCTCAGTTCAGCATCCTCCGCAGCGATGTCCGCATCGTTGGGCCGAATGCCAGTTTCGTGACCAACGAGCTGCAGCTGACGGGCCAGGCCACGCTGACAGCACAGATCACGGGCCCAACCCACACAGCGATTAACGCCACTTCGCTGGCACAGATCGGTGGCACAGATGTTGTTCTGGAGTTCGACGGCTACAGCCCCGTGGTTGGCGATAGCTACACGCTGATCCAATCGCAAACCCTGCTCGGTGGAATTGGCGCCGTCACGACCAACGCTACGCTGGGTGCTGGGCAAAACTTCGACGTCGAGGAAGTCACCAGCGGCGGCACGACGTCGATCAACGTCTCTGTGGAAGAAGTGCTGACGCTCAACGTCAACCGTGCCGACGGCAGCGCGACCATCACCAGCGACTCCGGCAGCACGCTGGGCCTCATCGGCTACAGCATCGGCTCCGCCGGCGGCAACCTGACACCGGGCGCGTGGGTCAGCCTGGCGGATGTGGCAACCGGCAGCTTTGTAGAAGCAAACCCGACCGCTAACGCCCTCAGCGAACTCGACAGCAGCACGGCGGGCATCTCGGTCGCCGGAGGCGCGTCGGTCGCCCTAGGCCAGATCTACAACCCGACAATCCCGGCCTTCGGCACGCCCTCGTCGGCCAATGAAGACCTCACTTTCACAGTGGTTGATGACACGGGCCGTGAGCTGACGGCTTTGGTCAACTTCGAGGGCGCTGAGGTGCTGAACAACCTGGTGCTGACCGTTGACCCGGCGACCGGCAACGCACGCATCACCAACGACTCGCAGACCGACATCGATCTAGACTACTACGCGGTCTTTTCCGAGTCTGGCTCGCTTCTGCCGGGCTGGATGGGTCTAGAAGACGCGGCTGTTGGCGACTGGGACGAGATCGGCACGGCGTCCGGCACCGCGATCGGCGAACTCGAGCCGTTCGGCGTGCTGGACCTGGACGCGGGGCAGTCGGTCGACCTCACCGGTATCTGGGACACCGTCGGCGGCACGCAGGACCTCACGTTTGAGTTCCAGGACGACGTCCTCGGCCTGATCCAGGGCGTGGTTGTCTACGACACCATTTCGGACGGGCTGGGCGGCGACTACAACGGCGACGGCATGGTCGACGGCGCCGACTACGCCCTGTTCCGCAACAACCTTGGCCTCAGCCCGGACGGTGTGTTCGCCGCGGGCAGCCGCGACCCGAACGCCTCGGGCAACATCAACGCCGATGACCTGGCGTTCTGGCTCGCCAACTTCGGCGCCGGCGGCCTTGGTTCTGGCAGCCTCGTAGGGGCCGTGCCCGAGCCGAGCACCCTTTTGGTAACGCTGCCCCTGGCGGCGGCCGCCTTCCTACGGCGGACGCGCCGCCGGTCACCTGCCGCGTCTTTGGATGTGGCTGTTGAACGCGACGCAATGAACCATTCGCCTCAACCGTCATGGAGTGCAGGAATGCTCACTCGGTATGTCATGCTTGCCGCCCTGTGCCTGGCGCCGGCAGCGGCCGTGCAAGCTCAGCCGGTAACGATCCTCGGCGACAGCACTGCAACGCAGGCGTCCTTTACAGATGGCTTGATCACGATCGAGCCGTTTGGCGCCGGGGGAGTCCCAACGACCTTCGGGCCGAACATGACCTTTATTGGCCCGCTCGGCGGCAGCAACGACAACGCCACAGACAACGACACCAATAACCCGCTGGATACGAGTCTGCAGGAACGGCTTGACCTAACGTTCGACTCCAGTGTCGGCCTGGCCAGCCTGGAGTTCGGCTTCACCCGGGCGCAGCCGATCATCATCTCGGGGTTTAGCAGCGACCCGCTGGCGCAGGTTGGCATGAACCCCAACAATGACTTAGACGTGGCTTATGTCGCTAGCACCGGAAGTGTGCTGATTTACCACCCGTTTTTTAGCGGCACAAGAACGAGCGTGAACTTTGGCAACACGAGCGCGTCGGCCGGCCAAACGCTTTCGATTGTTGGTGAAGACTCCAACCAAGATGGCCTGCAGATCGCCATCAGCGGCATCACGTACGACGTTACACAAACTCTGATTGCCGGCGACGTCGATGGGATGAACGGGGCCGACCCGGCCGACTTCGCGATCATCCAGGCGAACTTCCTCACCGGTTCGCTGCGTAGCGAAGGCGACCTGACCGGCGACGGCATGGTGGACCTGCAGGACTACCTGGCGTGGGCCGACGCCGCCGGTGTTGGGCCTGCTGGCCTGCAGGCGCTGCTAAGCGTTCCGGAGCCGACGTCGATGATGCTGGGTGCATTTGCGGTGCTCGGACTGGCCCGCCGCCGCCGGGGCTGATCGATCGAAAACAACGACGCAACCTTACTGAGCCGCCCCGGAGAGCATTCAGCTCGCCGGGGCGGCTTTTTTGTTTTGTGGCGAT
>JBCCQL010000423.1:0-3152 GCA_039024355.1 Planctomycetota bacterium | reverse complement strand
GCCCGAGCTCCGCCGGGCCGACCAGACGCGTCTCGAGGTCCGCTACTCGCCGACGCTGGCCGGCGCCATGGTCGAGGCCCTGCCCTACCTGATCGACTACCCGCACGGCTGCACCGAGCAGACGCTCAACCGGTTCCTGCCGGCCGTGCTGACGCAGAAGACGCTCCGCCGGATGGGCGTGCGGCTGGAAGACCTCGCCGGCGGCGGCGCCGCGGGGCTCGACCCGCAGGCGCGCGACGGCGACCAGCCCGCTTGGCGCCGCGGGCAGCTAAACCCGGTTTACAGCCAGGCCGAGCTCGACGCGATTGTCGCCACCGGCGTCCAACGCCTGACCGACATGCAGCTAGACGACGGCGGCTGGGGCTGGTTCTCTGGCTACGGCGAACGGAGCACCGCCCACACCACGGCGGTGGTGGTGCGTGGGCTGCTAGTGGCCCGCGACAACGGCGTGGAGATCGACGCCGACGTGCTGCGGCGGGGCCTCGCGTGGCTCGGGCGGCGGCAGCAAGAGCAGCTCGATCGGCTGGCCAACGCCGGCGAGGACGGCAAGCGCCGCGATGCAGATCGGCCCGCGAAGCGCTACGCCGACAACCTCGACGCACTGACGCATCTGGTGCTGACTCAGGCGGGCGAGCCGAGCGCCGCGATGCGGGACCGGCTCTTCCAAGACCGCAAGCAGCTGGCGCCGTACTCGTTGGCGATGCTCGGCTTCGCCCTGCACGTCGAGGGAGGGCAGGCCGACAGACGCGACACGGTGCTGGGCAACCTGCTGCAGTACCTGGTCACCGACGACGAGAACCAGACCGCGTACCTCAACCTGCCCGGCGGGCAGTGGTGGCGGTGGTACGGCAGCGAGTACGAAGCGCACGCCTTCCTGCTGAAGCTGCTCACCGCGACCGACCCCGGCGGCGACACCGCGGCCGGCGTGGTGAAGCACCTGCTAGCGAGCCGCCGCCACGCCACCTACTGGAACAGCACCCGCGACACCGCGCTGGTGGTCGAGGCGATGGCGGACTACCTGCAGGCGACCGGCGAGGGGCGGCAAGACCTGTCGGTTGAGGTTTGGCTCGACGGCCAGCGGCGGAAAAAGGTCGCCATCTCGGCGGACAACCTCATGGCCTTCGACAACCGCCTAGTGATCGAGGGCGCCGCGATCGAGCCCGGCCGGCACACGCTAGAGCTCCGCAAGCGGGGCGGCGGCCGGCTGTACTGGAACGCGACGCTGGAGAACTTCACGCTGGAGGACGGCATCGCGCCGGCCGGCCTCGAGGTCCGCGTCACACGCCGGCTGTACAAGCTGACGCCCAAGCCGGCGACGCAAGAAGTCGCCGGCGCCCGCGGGCAGGTGGTGCGGCAAGCCACCGCCGCCTACGAGCGGACGGAGCTCACCGGCGCCCAGACGCTGCAGTCCGGCGACCTGGTTGAGGTCGAGCTGACGCTCACCAGCAAGAACGACTACGAGTACCTGTTGCTGACCGACGAGAAGGCGGCCGGGTGTGAGCCGGTGGACGTGCGCAGCGGCTACACAGGCAACGAGCTGGGGGCGTACGTCGAGTACCGGGACGCCACGGTCAACCTCTTCCTCCGCGGCCTCGCCCGCGGCGCCCGCAGCGTGAGCTACCGGCTGCGGGCAGAAACGCCCGGCGATTTCAGCGCGTTGCCGGCGACTGTGGCAGCGATGTATGCGCCCGCGCTGCGGGGCAACAGCGGTGAGGGGCAAGTCCGCATCGAAGACGCCGGACCGGACGGCACGGCCAGCGGAATGACCGGCGCGGCGGAGGAGTAACGGCGGGGCCCCTGCGCAGCGATTTTCGAGTGGTCTACACTGCCGCACGACGCGGCTGCCGCGGCAACCCGGCACGCGTTCGCAAACTGCTCGACCCGTTCCAGAAGATCGCCCGATGTCCGCCGTCGCCGAAGAAAAAGTGCTGGTCGTGCCGACGGCCGTCTTCCACCAGCTGGGGCACTTCCAAGGCTTTTGCGATGATGCACCGCGGTACCTTGAAGGCCTGCTCGGCTGCGGCCAGCTCGGCTACCGCCCGCGTGGCGAGATGGAGCAAGACCCCGGCTACAAGCAGCTGATCCCGTATGCCGTGTTCCGCTACGTCGGCGCGGACGGCGTGACGCGGGTGTTCAACTACCGGCGGGGCGGCGGCGTTGGAGAGCAGCGGCTGCGGGCCAAGCGTAGCGTCGGCGTCGGCGGCCACATCTCGACGCTGGACGCCGGCGCCGATACCAGCGTGGGAGCCACCACCGGCGCCGCCGATTCGTCTGCCGAGGTCTACCGCCGCGGCCTGGAGCGGGAGCTGGCCGAGGAGGTCGCCATCGACACCCCCTTCCGCGAGCGGTGCATCGGCCTGATCAACGACGACGAGACCGACGTCGGCCGCGTCCACCTGGGCTTTGTGCACGCCTACGACGTCGAGCGGCCCGCCGTCAGCCCACGCGAAGAAGACATCCAGGACACGGGCTTCGCCCCGCTGCAAGACATCGCCGCGGCGATCGACGGCTACGAGTCGTGGTCGCAGATCGTGGTGCGGGCGCTTGTCGAATCGGCAGGGTAGGGCGGCCTTCTGGCGGCCGTTCTGCGCGGGGCTGCGGCGTGAGGCGTGGGCGGGTCAGGGCCCTCGGTCACGCTAGAATACCGGCATGGCCAACTCGACCATCTATCTCGACAACCACGCGACGACGCGGCTCGACCCGCGGGTGCTCGACGCGATGCTGCCGTGGCTGACCGACCAGTACGGCAACGCAGGCAGCACGAGCCACGCCTACGGCGACGCCGCCCGTGAAGCGGTAGACCACGCGCGGGCGTCGATCGCGGCGGTCATCGGGGCCCAGCCGGGCGAGATCGTCTTCACCAGCGGCGCCACCGAGAGCAACAACCTGGCCATCCGTGGCGTCGCCCTGCGTCGGCGCCGGCGGGGCGATCACCTGGTGAGCGTCGCCACGGAGCACAACGCGGTGCTCGACCCGCTGCGACGGCTCGAGCGGCAGGGCTACCGCGTCACCCTGCTGGGCGTCGAGCGGCACGGCGCGCCGAGCGCCGGCTGGCTCGACCCCAGCCGGGTGGCCGACGCGCTCGCCGACGACACGTGCCTGGCGTCGGTCATGATGGCCAACAACGAGATCGGCGTGGTCCAGCCGCTGGC
>JBCCQL010000422.1:0-3187 GCA_039024355.1 Planctomycetota bacterium | reverse complement strand
CGCGGCCGCGGTGGAAGAAAGGAAGAAGCCGGCGTCCCACACCCGTCGCCACGCCGGCGAGCGGACCTTGGAGCGGAACTCAAGACTGACCGCCCGGCCGATCAGGCACGTGAGCAGCAAGAAGAACGCTGTGTAGAAGCTGCTGAAGACCGTGGCGTAGGCGACCGGGAACGCGGCGAACAGGGCGCCGCCGAATGTGACAAGCCACACCTCGTTGCCGTCCCACAGCGGGCCGATCGAGTTCATGACCAGCCGCCGCTCGCGGTCGTCCTTCGCGAGGAACGGGTGCAGGATGCCGACGCCCAGGTCGAACCCGTCGAGGATGGCGTAGCCGCTCAGCAGCACGCCCAGCAGGACGAACCAGATGAAGGTCAGCGTGTCGTAACTCATCGGACGCCCTCGTCCATCAGCCGGCCGCCGCGTGGGGCGCCCTCGCTGCCGAACGCCTGGGGCATCGACCCGCCCCGCCGCCTACGCTTGTACTCCAGCAACTCCTCGACGGTCTCCGGGCCGTGCTGGATCTTGCCATTCAGCACAAA
Organism: Planctomycetota bacterium; assembly: GCA_039024355.1. Taxonomy (GTDB): domain Bacteria; phylum Planctomycetota; class Planctomycetia; order Pirellulales; family Lacipirellulaceae; genus JBCCQL01. The sequence goes on along the minus strand of JBCCQL010000422.1, from coordinate 2,648 downwards.
CACCCACACCGCAAACAGCAGCGAGTAGATCACGCCGAACAAGATGATCGAGCTGAGCACCTGCTCGGCCGTGACGGACTCGCTGAGCCCATCGGCGGTCCGCAGCCCCATCATCTCGACGCCGTCCTGCACCGACGGGTAGACGATCCACGGCTGCCGCCCGACCTCGGCCGTGATCCAGCCCGCCTGGTTGGCGGTCATCGCCGCCACCGGCATGGCGACAATGGTCCACAGCAGCCACCGCTTGCGGTCGAGCGTGCCGCGGTACCACGACCAGCAGGCCAGCGCGGCGACGCCGATCATCAGCGTGCCCAGCCCAACCATCAGGTGGAACGTCTGGAACGGCAGCCAGACCGGCGGCCGCTCGTCGGGCGGGATCTGGTCCATCGCCGGCACCGGCTTCAGCGGGTCGTTGTAGACCATCAGGCTCAGCAGGTAGGGCAGCTTCAGGCCGTAGCGGACCGTCTGCTGCTGGGCGTCGGGCCAGCCGAAGACGTACAGGCCGGTCGGCTGGTCGGTGGTTGTGAAGTGCGCCTCCATCGCCGCCAGCTTGGCCGGCTGGGTCTCGACCAGCAGCTTTGCGGAGTCGTGCCCCGTGATCGCCGCGGCGAGCGTAAAGACCAGCGTCGAGGGCAGGGCGATCGACAGGCAGCGACGGGCGACGTCCTCGTGGCGGCCCTTCAGCACGTAGTACGAGCAGACCGACGCCACGAAGAACGCCCCCAGCACCAACGCGCCGATCACCGTGTGCGTGAGCCGGTCGACCGACGACGGATTAAACACCATGGCCCAGAAGTCGATGATCTCCGCGCGGGGCATCATCTCGCCCTGCACGTCGTGCCACACGATGTGGTAACCGGCGGGCGTCTGCTGCCAGCTGTTGGCCACCACGATCCACACCGCGCTAAACACGGAGCCCAAGAAGACCATCAGCGTGCTGAAGAGGTGCATAGCCGGGCCGACGCGGTCCCAGCCAAAGACCAGCACCGCCAGGAAGCCACTCTCGAGGAAGAACGCGAAGATGCCCTCCGCCGCCAGTGCCGAGCCGAACACGTCGCCCACGAACCGTGAGTACGCGGCCCAGTTGGTGCCGAACTCGAATTCCATGACAATGCCCGTCGCGACGCCCATGGCAAAGTTCACGGCGAACACACGCGTCCAGAACCGTGCGGCCGCCTCCCAAGCAGGGTTGCGGGTGCGGAAGTAGCAGAGCTCGCACAGGAACAGCTGCAGCCCCAGCCCGATCGACAGGGGCGGGAACAGGTAGTGGAACATGATGGTGCCGGCAAACTGCAGCCGGCTGAGGATCTCGACGTCCATCGTAGGCCTCGCTTCTGCGGTTCTGGCGGGCGTTGCTCGGCGTCGGGTGAGCGTTGTCGACGCCGCCACCTCAGTCTACCGCCACCCGCGCTGCGTTGATTCGTCACAGCACAAGCCGCCGGGTGCGGGCCATCGGCCTCTGAGCGACCGCGACGGGAGGGCTGCACGTGCCGGCCGGAAGCGGCCTGAGAGCGTGTGCCGAGTGCGATGCTTGCCGAGCAAGACACCGCAGAAGGAACAGCGGGGCGGAAAGACCGCGTCCCTCGCAGCAAGTCGGGCCGACAGGATTCGAACCTGCGACCTTTTGACCCCCAGTCAAACGCGCTACCAGACTGCGCCACGGCCCGACGTGGTCGGAGAGGCCGACCGAGAGACTCACGCGAAGCGACGCCGACGGGACTCGAACCCGCAACCACCGGATCGACAGTCCGGTACTCTAACCAATTGAGCTACGGCGCCGGGTGGTTGGGGGAGGCCCCGCCACTCGCGGGCCGCATTTTAGGGAGCACACGCCGGGGGAGTCAATCGCCCCCGGGCACGGGCGGGAACCGGCGGGTGAACTCAGCGCGGGGCCGGCGGCCGGGCGTGTGGGGACGCCCCAGCAAGTTGACGCGGGCCGGCGGCGTTTCATACGATGCCCGCCCGGCAGTAGGCGCCGCCGACCTCAGTCGGCTCCCAGCGTCCGGCGGCCAAGCAATTGCATATTTAGGGCCCGTTTTTTGAGAGGCCTCGATCGGTCGCCGCCGGGAGGATTCGGCAGCCCATCGACACCGCTTACAAAACCAACGCCACGCCCGTTTCGCGGCGCCCCGGGGCGCCAAGCGGCGGCCCTGAGCAGCCAAGCCGGGCGGCGCCGCGGAGCAGGCGCACGCCAAGAAGCACGCGACCGAGCACGTTACGGAGCATCCGCATATCGGGGCGAGGCGCCCGCCCGCCCGCCGCCCTCGTCAGCCCAATCAGGAGCACGCGATGCCACTCTTCGAAATCGAGACCGACAACCACATCATCATCAGCTGGGCCGACGACGCCGACGGCGCCACGAGCACCGTCTCCGAGGCGTACCCCAGCGAGAGCGTCGTCCGGCTGACCAAGCGGCCACGCGACACCTGGGTGATCTCGAAGAGCGCGTTGGGCATCCCCAGTTCGGTCGACCCGTGCTTCACGGCCCGCGACTGCCTGTCGAAGGCCGAGGGCGACAAGGTCCACGCCATCCGCCTCTACATGCACGAGACGGGCGTCGACCTCGAGCAGGCGCGGAAGGTCATCGAGTCGAACATGGTCATGGGCTGGTAGCTGCCGCGGCGGCGCCGGCGCTGGCCCCTACCCGT
>JBCCQL010000421.1:0-3189 GCA_039024355.1 Planctomycetota bacterium | reverse complement strand
GCCGCCGCGAACGCCGCCGCCGATCGACGCACCGCGGCCGCCCAGGGCTTCGCCGGCCCGCGTGGCGCCATCGAATGGCACGCCCGCGAGCTGCGCCTGGCCGGCGGGCAGGCAGAGTGGCTGCAGCAAACCGCCACGCTCGCCGCCGACAAGGACGACGCAGCAGGCGACCAGCCGGCCGCGGGGCCGGCCGCGAACGACTCGCCACGCCAGCGCCGCGCGGCGGCGGCGCGGCTGGCCCACGCGGCGTTGGCTGCGATCGCCGAAGAACTGCACGCCTGGGCCCAGCCCGCGGCGCCGCTCGCGTGGCACGATCGGCTGCTCGGCCTGCTGCGTCGCCTGCGTTACGGCGTTGCGGAATCGGGCACGCCCCCTGCTGGCGGTGATCCAATTCCCCGGGTGGGCCCCGGCGATGCCGAGCGCGACGCCGCAGCGCTGACGGCCATCGGCGACGCTTTTGCATCACTCGAGCGTTTGGCCGAGTGGCGGCGGACCGACCCGCCAAGCTTGAACGCCGAGCGCGTTGCCGCGTTGGTCGGCGAGTGGCGCCGCACGCTGAAGCTCGACGTGCCGAATCCGACGGAAGGGTGTGTCCGTCTGGTTTCTGTCGAGGCCGCCCGCGAGCTCCGGCCGCGGCGGCTCTACCTGGTGGGCATGTCGGAGCAGGCGTTCCCGGCGCCGGCGCGGGCGTCGATGGTCGATGCAGCCGCGGCGGGCGTCGCCGGGCACAGCAGCCGCGAGATGCTGCTCTTCTTGCAGCTTGTCCTGGCGCCGGCCGAGTCGGTCACGTTTTCCTACGCCGCTCGGGACGACGCCGGGCAGCCGCTCTCGCCAAGCAGCTATGTCGCCGAGGTTCAGCGGCTGCTCGCGCGGGCGTCGCTGGAGGTTGAGGCGACGCCGGGCGCCGCTGTCTCGCCCCGCGCGGCCCGCACCACGGCGGTGCGTGAGCTCAACTCGGGCAACGCCCGGTTGCTGCCCCGCGTCGCGGCGGCGGACTCGCCGCTGGCGGCCGGGCTGCGTGTGGCGCTCGACCGCGCGGGCGGCGACACGTTTGGCCCCGCCGAGGGCATCACACCCGGCGCGGCGCCGTGGCTGGCGGAGCGGTACGGGCCGCGCCACTTGTGGAGCCCCACGCAGCTAGAAACCTACGCAGCGTGCCCGTTCACCTTCTTCATGCGGCATGTGCTGGGCCTGGCGCCGGCGCCGGGGCTTGAGTTCGAGATCGACTACCGGCGCCGCGGGTCGCTGCTGCACAACGCTATGGTGCACCTGCACGCCGGGCTCAACGGTGGGGGCGGCAACGGTGGGGCGACCCCGCTCAGCGAGCTGGCCAAGATGCCCGACGCCGAGTTCCTCCAAGAGTTCGACGCCGCCATCGACGCCGCGCGGCGTGCGATGCGGGCGCCGTCCCAGCAGGCGGCCGTGCTCGACATCGAAGCGATGCAGACGCGGGGCTGGGGGGCCGACTACCACACGCAGCTGGGCAAGTACGCCAAGGCCGAACACACGCTAGCTGGCGCCATGCGTGCCGAGCACTTCGAGGTCCGCTTCGGCCCGCCACGCGATCCGGGCGAGGTGCTGACGCCGCCTTCCACGCCGGAGCCGTTCGCGATGCCGATCGACGGCGAGGTGATCTTGCTCACCGGGCAGATCGACCGCATCGATAGGGGCGAGAAGGACGGGCAGCCGGTGTTCAACGTCGTGGACTACAAGACCGCTGCCAAGCAGACCGCGCCGGTCGATCAGCTGGAGGACGGCCGCCAGCTGCAGCTCTACCTCTACACGCTGGCGACGCAACAGCACGTGCTCCGCGGGGAAGGCGCCGCGCCGTGGCGGCTGGGCTACTGGGCGTTGCGTGACGGCGGCTTCAAGCCCCCAAAGCGAGGAAACCAGGCGGTCGCGCCCTCGAAGCTAGCCGACGACGGCCTGCAACCAACCGAAGACTGGGCGAAGTTCGGCGACGCCGTCCGGCAGCGGCTTGGGCAGATTGTGCGCGGCATCCGCGGCGGGGAGTTCCCGGCTATCAGCCCGGACGAGAACTACGTCGACCGTGGCGAGTTCCGCACGATCAGCCGCATGGGCCAAGCCCGCAGCCTGCAGAAGCTGGCGCCCAGCGACCCGGCGTTGGCGGCCCTGCGTGCGTCGAAGAAGCCCGCCGCGTCTACGCCCACCAGCGGGGGCGCCCCGTGAGCAGCCGCCCGGCGCTAACCGACGAGCAGCACGCCGCCCTGGCGACACGCACGGTGCCGGTGGCGCTGGACGCCGGCGCCGGCTGCGGCAAGACGTTCGTGCTGACCGAACGGTTCTTGTCGCACCTGCAGCCCGGCGCCGACGGGGCGCCGCCGGCCGAGCTGCACGAGCTGATCGCCATCACGTTCACCGACCCCGCCGCCCGCGAGATGCGTAGCCGCATCCGCCAAGCCTGCCGCCAGCGGCTCGACCAGGCCACCGACGCCGACGCCGGGTACTGGCTGTCGCTGCTGCGGTCGATTGACTCGGCACGGGTGAACACCATCCACAGCTTCTGCGGCACGCTGGTCCGCACCCACGCGGTTGAGCTTGGCGTCGACCCGCTGTTCCGCGTGCTAGACGCCGCCGCGGCGCAGGTGCTCAAGAGCGAAGCGGTCGACGGCGAGCTGCGGCGGCAGATCGAGGCGCGCGACCCGCGTGCCGTGCGGCTGGCGGTGGAGTACGACCTGCCCGGCCTGAAGCAACGCGTGGTCGGGCTGCTCGACCACGCGGGGGAAGAGGGCTTCCAGAAGTGGCTGGACAGCACGCCCGACGCGATGGCGGCGGCGGCCAAGGCGGCGTATCGGCAGGACTACCTGCCGAGGATGCTGTCCCGGATTGCCGAGTCGCCGCACACGCAACGCGTGCGGGAACTGCTAGCCGCCTGCGGGCCATTCGAGGGCGCCTTTGCGGACACGGCGCCGCGGCTTGCGGAGGCGATCGACGCATTGCCCGACCAGCTGCCGGCCGGTGGCCTCGCTGAGCTCCGGCCGCTGACGATGGTGCAGGGGGTCACCAGGGCGGCCGACTGGCCCGACAAGCAACGGTACGCGGACTACAAGGCGGCGTGCGCAAAGCTACGCAGCCTGATCGACAACGTCAGGCCCGAGCCGACGCCGGAGCAGGCCCGGCAGGCCGCCTCGCTGGGGCAAGACTTGCTGGCGGTGACGCTCGGCGTCG
>JBCCQL010000420.1:0-3206 GCA_039024355.1 Planctomycetota bacterium | reverse complement strand
CACCCTAGAATCCGACGGCAGCGGCATCTGAAGCAGCCGGCGTTCTTCGGTCTCTGCCCGCTGCCCACCGCCCACTGTCGTCTGCCCACTGCCCGCTGCCCACTGCCCGCTGCCCACTTCTTCCCGCCCACCGCCCCCGGCATGAAGCTCTCCGCCAAAACCGAATACGCCTGCCTGGCCATGCTGCAGCTAGCGGCCGACCAAGCCGAGTCGGCCGCCGGCTGGTCGGTTGGCGGCGTCGGCGGTGCTGGCGGCGGCCCGGTGGGCGGCTCTACACGCACCGCCGGCAGGCCCACCACGCTGCGTTCGCTCTCCGAGCGGCAGGGCATCCCCGAGGGCTTCCTGGTGCAGATCTTGCAAGACCTGCGGCGGGCCGGCTTGGTGACCAGCACCCGCGGCTCGGCGGGCGGCTACCGGCTGGCCCGGCCGGCGGCGGAGGTCTCGCTGGCCGATGTCCGGCGGGCGATCGAGGGCGAAGACACCCCCGCGGCGCCCGCATGCGGCGGGCCCTTCGCCGCCGCGCTGCACACGGTTTGCACCCAGCTGCAGCGGGCCGAGCACGACCGCCTGGCCGGCCTCTCGCTGGCCGACGTCGCCAGCGGCGCCGCGGCGCCGCCCGAGCCGATGTGGTACATCTGAGGCCGGCCGCAATAGTGGCCCCGCGTAGCCGGGCGGCGCCTGGCCAAAGCGAGCCTAGCTAGACCGGGCCAGGCCCAGTCACGTGCGCGCCACCGGCCCACCCTGCTCCCGCCCTCCGCCGTAAAGCCCCGCGAGGAAACCGCCGTGAGACGCTTCTGCCCGCTCGCCCCAGTGCCGCTGGCCCCTGCGCTGCTGGCCGCTGCGCTGCTAGTGATGGCCCCGGTGGCCGACGCCTGCACGTGCTTCTTCGCAGCCAACCGGCACGGGGCGTTCTTCGCCCGCAATTACGACTGGCACCTGGAGCAGGGCGTCGTGACGGTCAACCAGCGGGGCCTGCAGAAGACCGCCTTCTCGTTCGACAACCCCGCCCGCTGGACCTCCAAGTACGGCAGCGTCACCTTCAACCAGTACGGCCGAGAGTTCCCCAACGACGGCATGAACGAGGCGGGGCTGGTGATCGCCGTCATGTGGCTGGCCGAGACCCGTTACCCGGAGCGGGACGCCCGGCCCAGCGTCGGCAGCTCGCAGTGGCTGCAGCGGCAGCTAGACACGGCGGCCACCGTCAAAGAAGTGCTGGCCAGCGACCAAGACGTGCGGATCGAACCGCTCGGCGGCGGCCTGGTGCACTACCTGGTGGCAGACGCCACGGGCGACTGCGCGGTGATCGAGTGGATCGGCGGCAAGCGCGTCGCCTACACGGGCGACGCCCTCGTGGCCAAGGCCCTCACCAACGACACCTACGCGAACTCACTGGCGTACCTGCGGCGGCACCGCGGCTTCGGCGGCGACGCCCCGCCGCGCGTGTCCTACGCCTCGCTCGACCGGTTCGTGCAGGCGACGCTCGCCTCGCGGCAGGCTGCCATGTCTGGCGACGTCAGCATAAGCGGCGCGGCGGGTAACTCCGGCGACGCGGGCGAAGCCGACGCCGCCGGCGGGTGGTCCGCCCAGCAGGCCATGGCCAGCCTCTCCGGCGCCGCCCAGGGGGAGCGGACCAAGTGGAGCATCGTCTACGACGCCCGCAGCCTCACCATCCAGTTCCGCACGCGGTCTTCGCCGGCGGTGAAGCGGCTCCGCCTGGCCGACGTCGAGTTCTCGACCGGCGCCCCGCCGCGGGTGCTGAACCTGGCCGACGCACCGCCGTCGGGCGACATCGCCCCACACATGGCGCCGTACGACACGCAGCAGAACCTGGCCGAGATCAACGCCGCGTTCGACGCCACGGCCTTCCTACGCCCGTTCCCAACAATGATCCGCGAACAGATCGCCCGCTACCCCGAGCTGCAGTGTGTGCCGTGCGAAATGGGCAAGGCGGCCGCGGAGCCGGTCACCGCGGGCGAGTGACGGGGCACTCCAAGGCCGGCAATTGGCGTTGGCACCAGGTTAGGGATTCTACGCGGTAGGACTCCGGTTGGGCGAAACTGGCTCGGGGGCCCCTCCAGATTCCCCTTGCGAAACGGACCCAACGAACGCATGACGCTGCTGAGATTTACGCCTTCTTTCCAGTACGACGACTCCGACCAGGCCCTGCCATTCTGGATCGACTACCTCGGCTTTCGTCTCGTTCACGACGACGGATCGGGGAAGCTCCGTGTGGTGGAGCGAGAATCTCTCTGCGTGATGCTAGAGACCAACGCCGAATACGCCGCGCAGCTGGCGTCACTGATCCGCGTGGCAACCGACGACATCGCAGCAATCTGGGCCGAGGTCCACGCCAAGCCTCGGCATCACCGCTACGTTCACCAGCGATTCGAGCGCGGCCCAGAGCTCCGTCCATGGGGTGCGCACGAATTCGCTGTGCAGGACCACCGCGTCTGCATCGTGTTTCAGCAGTGGCCGGCTTAAGTCCGCTTGCCCGCGGCCTAGAACGCGTGCAGTGCCGCCAGTGCGCGGGGCCTATTTCGACTTGCGACAAGCGGCCGCTGCCGCGGTGTGATATGCTCTTCCGCCAGCCACGCCCCTCGGTGGGCCCCGCCAGTGCTGTGGGCGACGCTTGTCGGCCCGCCTGATTTTCTTTGCTCGGGAGAGCCGTCGCGCTCGCCGAGCTTTCACGCTTCTGGGGCCCGGCGGTTGTTGCCGGGGGTTTTGATGCCGAACGCATTCGCACTGCTGGCCGCCGCGGCCGTTTCTTTCGTTACGCTTCCCGCCTTTGCACATGCCCATGAAGGCCACGAGCACGGCGCCGAGGGCCACACTGCCGCCAGCCACAAACGCGGGCCCAACGAGGGGCTGCTGATCGGCGTGGGCGACGAGGGCTACCAGGTCGAGCTGCTCGTGCAGCACGGCCAGATGACGACACTCCGCGTCATGGACAAAGAAGGCAAGCCGGTGGCCGTCGACGCCGGCAGCCTAACGCTGACCTTCACCGAAGAGAGCGGCGAGGTCGAAGACTACGGCATCCGCGCCGCCGAGCTCGCGTCCGGAGAGCGGGTGTTTCAACGCGAGAGTTCGCACGTGGTCGAGCACATCGTGTACGACCCGATGTCGGTCACCACGGTGACCGACATCGTGTACGACCCGATGTCGGTCACCGTGGTGATCGGCGGCAAGAAGCACGCGTCGGCGGAGTT
>JBCCQL010000419.1:0-3227 GCA_039024355.1 Planctomycetota bacterium | reverse complement strand
CCCGGTGCTAGCGTGGCGTGAGCCCGCGGCGTCCCCCCCGCGCAGCGGGCAGAGCCGGCAGAATCGCCCCCCCGAGTGGGCCGGCGCCGGTCGCACGGGTTGGGACGGCCTTGCGGGGACACGGCGTGGCAGGCGTCGCTTGCCCCGCCGCCGGCCGATCTATACCCACATCCGCAACACGAGCGACCGGGCCCCAGGCCCTAGCCGCTCGTCGGGAGGGTATGCGAATGGCTAGCAGACTGATTCGAAATCAGTTGCCCCGCAAGGGGTTGAGGGTTCGAGTCCCTTGCCCTCCGCTCGCGCATGAAAAACGCCTGGGCCTCAAAAAGCGCCGGGGCCTCAGCTCGGCGAGGGCTGGCTTTCTCCTGTCGCCATGAGCTCCCGCACCACGCCGTCGTAGCCGCGGGTGACGTGGGCCCGCTCTCGGAAGGCCTCGTCGGTCATTAGCTCGCGGTGCAGCTCGGCGAGCTTCGGCCCCGGGACGCTGGGGAAGAGGTGGTGCTCCAGGTGGTAGTTCACGCCCAGCGGGGCGACGATCCACCGCTCCCACGGGCGGGGCAACACGGTGCGGGTGCCGCGTAGCTCCTCGGTGTTGTCGGCGCCGATGTGCTCGGCCGTCGCCCGCAGCCGCACCGCGAAGTTGACCAGCGTGACGCCCGGCACAACGTACAGGGCGGCGACGGTGAGCGTCTGCCACGGCGCCACCGAGAAGCCCCAGCCGAACGCCGCGTACACGGCCGCCATGTTTGCCAGGTACAGCACCCGCGTGTGCAGCGGGAACGCGGGCGTGATCGGGTCGCGCAGGTGGTTCCACGGCGCCCAGTGCTTGAACATCGCCCAGCCGCGGTGCAGGTTCGCCCCCGTCACGCTCCGCAGCAGCACCCAGCAGAGCTGCCGGGCGTTCTTGGGCCACTCGAACCACTCGGCCTCTTCGCGTTGGGCGGCCAGGTCGAGGTCGTCCTCGGTGTTCGTAAAGCGGTGGTGCTGCAGGTGGGTCTTGCGGTACAGGCCGGTCGACATCCCGACGGGGAAGGCCAGCAGCAGGTCGGACACCACGTCGTTCACCAGGCGGTTCTTGAACAGCGAGTAGTGCACCGCCTCGTGCACGAGGACGCCCATCGCGATCTGCCGCGAGGCGACCACCAACGCCGCGATCGCGTAAACCCACCAAGCCGGCATCAAGACGGCCCACGCCATCACGGCCACCAGCGGCGCCCACACGCCGGCGATCAAGGCCGCCGTCCGCCAGCCGTTTACACGCGACAGGCGGCGGACGGTCTCGGCGTGCGGCTTGCGGGGGAACCGCCGCGGCGCCGCCGGGATCACGCCTTCGCCCGTGGCGGGTTCTGCCAGCGTGGCGGGCGGGTTGCTTACGGGCGTGCTCATGCCGATCAGGGTAATCGATCGCCGCGGGTCGGGCGAACCTTGGCCGCGTGTTACACTCGGGCCAGCGGACAACCACGCTGGCACGAAGGGCAAAGGATGAGCACCCCGCTACGCGTCTTGGTCGCCGGCTGCGGGCACATGGGGGCGTCCCACGCCGCGGCGTACCACACGCTAGACGGCTACGAGATCGCGGGGCTGGTCGCCCGCTCGGCGGCGCGGCGTGGGCCGCTGGCGGAGCGGCTTGGCGGCCCGCCGCAGTTTGACGACTTCTACGCGGCGCTGCGAGAGACCAAGCCGGATGTGGTCTCGATCAACACCTACCCGGACACCCACGCGGAGTACGCGCTGGCGTCGATCGAGGCGGGCGCCCACCTGTTCGTTGAGAAGCCGATCGCGACGACCGTCGCCGCCGCCCAGGCGATTGTCGACGCCGCCGCCGCCCGCGGGCGGAAGATGGTGGTGGGCTACATCCTGCGGGTGCACCCGTCGTGGCAGAAGTTTGTCGAGCTGGCGCGCGGGCTGGGCAAGCCGCTGGTTATGCGGATGAACCTCAACCAGCAGAGCCAGGGCGAGAACTGGCGGACGCACCAGGCGTTGATCTCGGCGATGGCGCCCATCGTCGACTGCGGCGTCCACTACGTCGACGTCATGTGCCTGATGACCGGCGCCCGGCCGACGCGTGTCTCGGCAATCCAGGCCCGCCTGACCGACGATCTGCCGGCCGGCCGGCCCAACTACGGCATGCTGCAAGTGGCGTTCGACGATGGCTCCGTCGGCTGGTACGAAGCAGGCTGGGGGCCAATGATGAGCGAGACCGCCCACTTCGTCAAAGACGTGGTCGGCCCGCGGGGAAGCGTCAGCATCACGGGCCACAAGTCGAGCCGCGCCGACCAGGGCGCCGGCTCCGACAACGTCGATGACCACACCAAGACCGAGTCGCTCCTCCTGCACCACAGCGAGCTGGCGGCCGACGGCCGGTTCGCCCGCCCCGACGAGGTGATCAACCTGGCCGACGAGCCGACGCACAACGACCTGTGCCGGCGGGAGCAGCAGCTGCTGCTAGACGCCATCCGCGAGGACCGCGACCTGTCGGACCACTGGCGGGACGCGGTCAACAGCCTGCGGATCGTCCTCGCGGCGGACGAGGCGGCGAGGACCGGCAAAGCGGTGGAGCTCTGACCGGGGTTATGCTGTAACACCGGCGGGCGGCCCCCGTAGGAGCGCACGCGGCACGGCGCCTCGAAAGAAAATTCGCAGGCGCGGCCGGCAAAAACCGTTTCCTCTAGACCCGATGGCGTTGAGCCTTGGCTAGCAAAAATCTCAGCCGGCTGCCGCACGCTTTGCCGGCGGCGGCTTCGATTCGTTGCCTCGTGTGGGGCGTGCTGCTGTGCATCGGCGTGGCGATGCCGGCCGCCGCGTCGGGGCCGTACGCCAACCTGTATGTGTTCGGCGATAGCCTGTCGGACACCGGCAACACCGACTTCTGGACCACCGAGGGCCCGCTGGCGTTCTTGGCGCCCGACACGCCGGGCGACGCCTACTTCGACGGCCGGTTCTCCAACGGGCCGGTGTTCACCGAGTGGCTGGCCGACGGGCTCGGCCTCGGCCCGCTGACGCCCGACACGCTGGGCGGCGACAACTTCGCCTACGGCGGGGCGTACACGTCGGGGTCGCCGCTCGGGCAGAACTTCTTTGTCGACGACCTGGACGACCAGATCGACGACTTCCTCGCCACCCGCACCGCCCGGCCCGACGACCTGTTTACGGTCTTGATCGGGGCGAACGACTTCTTGCTCGGCGGGCGGACCGACGTGACCACGCCCGCTGGCGTCGCCCGCTGG